>NZ_JBMRCP010000057.1:0-14762 GCF_057350545.1 Pseudolysinimonas sp.
GACGACGTGTTCGCCGAGACCCTGCGGCGCGCGGCCGCCAAGTTCGCGACGATGAACCGCCTCGGCACCGATCTGCTGCTCGTGTGCAGCAACGCCGGCACCGCCACGATCGACGACGACGAGGTCGCCGCCCGGCAGCTCGGCGAGCTCGCCGACCTCGCCGCGACCTACGGCATCCGCATCGCCTACGAGGCGCTCGCCTGGGGCCGCTACGTCATGGACTACCGGCACTCCTGGCGCCTCGTCGAACGCGCAGACCGCCCCAACCTCGGCGTGTGCCTCGACAGCTTCCACATCCTGTCGCGCGGCAACGACCCGGCCGGCATCGAGCTCATCCCCGGCGAGAAGATCTTCTTCCTGCAACTGGCCGACGCGCCCGTGCTCGACATGGACCTGCTCTCGTGGAGCCGCCACCACCGTCTGTTCCCCGGCGAGGGCGGCTTCGACCTGCCCGGGTTCCTGCGGCACGTGCTCGCCGCCGGCTACTCCGGTCCGGTCTCGCTCGAGGTGTTCAACGACACCTTCCGGCAGACCGACGTCACGCGGACCGCCGACCACGCTCGACGGTCGCTCACCTGGCTGGCCGACCGCACCGCCGAGGTGCTCGGCACCGACGCGGATCGCGTGGGCGACCCCGTGCGTCCGCGCGGGATCGACTTCGTCGAGATCGGCGGCGCCGACCTCACCGCCGCGGACGAGGTGCTCGCGCAGCTCGGGTTCCGGTTCCGAGGCCGCCACCGCACCAAGCCCGTGCGGCTGTGGAGCTTCGGCGACGCCCGCATCATCCTCGACGAGCAGGCGCGCACCGAGCGGCCGGCGCTGACGGGGCTCGGCCTCGTCGTCGACGACGCGGAGGCTGCGGCCGACCGTGCCGAGCGACTCGGGGCGCGCCGCCTCTACCGCCGCACCTACGAAGGCGAGCAGCACCTCCCCGCCGTCGCCGCACCCGACGGCACCGGCGTCTACTGGAGCGCCGCCCCCGGCGACGCGACCTGGATCGCCGAGTTCGAGGGCGGCGTGCCCGACGACCGACCCGATGCTGCCATCGACCACGTCAACATCGGCTACCCGTGGAGCGAGTTCGACGAGGCGGTGCTGTTCGCGAGCAGCGCCCTCTCGCTCGAGACCGAGTCGAGTGCCGAGGTGCCCGGCCCGACAGGCCTCGTGCGCAGTCAGGTCATGCGCACCGCCGACGGCGCCGTCCGCATCCCGATCAACCTCGCTCCCCCCACCGCTCCCCTGCCGACGCGGCACATCGCCATCCGCTGCGACGACGTACGCGCCGTCGCCCGTCGGGCGCGGGCCGCCGGACTCGCGTTCCTGCGCATCCCCGACAACTACTACGACGACCTCGCCGCCCGCTTCGGGCTCGACCCCGAGGTGCTCGCCGAGCTGCGCGAGCTCGACCTCTTCTACGACCGCGTCGGTGACAGCGAGTTCGTGCACTTCTACACACCCACCCTCGGCGGTGTGTTCCTCGAGTTCGTCGAGCGCCGCGGCGGCTACGACGGCTACGGCGCGAGCAACGCGCCGATCAGGCTCGCCGCCCAACGTTCGGAGGAACTGCGCCGTGGCGCCCCGCATCCTGCTGCTTGACGGCCCCAACCTCAACCTGCTCGGCACCCGGGAGCCGCACCTCTACGGCTCCGACACCCTCGCCGACGCCATCGCACGCGCGACCGCGGTCGGTGCCGAACTCGGTGTCGAGGTGGAGTCGCTGCAGAGCAACCACGAGGGCGTGCTGATCGACGCGATCCATGCGGCGCGAGAGCGGTGCGCCGGGATCGTGATCAACCCGGGCGGGCTCGCGCAGACCTCGATCGTGCTGCGGGATGCTCTCTCGGGCGTCGGGCTGCCCGTCGGCGAGGTGCACGTCACCAACGTGCACGCGCGCGAGGAGTTCCGGCACCACTCGTACGTGTCGGCCGTGGCGGCGTTCGTGATCGTCGGGGCCGGCGTGCAGGGGTACGAGCTGGCCGTGCGGCGGATGGCGGCACTGGTCCGCTAGACCAGACGGAAGACTCGGATGACGACGTGCCCCGGCTCGGGTCGCGCGTAGCCGACGAATTGCGCCTCGGTGAGCCAGCGGTGCGCCTCCGCGCCCGTCTGGAACACGAACGCCGTGCGGTAGTAGAGGTCGCCCTCGCCGACATCCTCACCGGCGTAGAGGCGCGCCTCGACCTCGGGACCCGCGTGCCAGTATCCCCGGTTGACGACGTCGATCGCCGCGCCGTCCTCCGCCTCGAGCAGGTAACGGGCGTCGAGCTGGGTCGTCGCCCCGCGGGTCACCCACCAGTCGGCGCCGATCCCCAGCACGCGACCGCGGAGCCGCGGGCCGTCGACCGTGCCGCCGGTGATCGGGGTGACGTTGAGATCCTCCGACGCGGTGCGGCCGACCCGCACGGGTTCGGCGACCTCGACGCGCAACTCGAAGACGAACTCGAGCGCGGGGTCGATCGGCTCGGCCATCAGCTCGCCGCCACGTCGGGTCGCACATGCCCGAGCGCCGCTTCGACATCCCGTGCCGCGGCGAGCGCGACGTGTTCGCCCGCGCGCGGACCGATGAGCTGCACGCCGGTGGGGAGCCCGTCGTCGTCGAGCCCGGTCGGCACCGCGACCGCGGGCAACCCGAGGAAGTTGACGGTGACGAGCAGCACGTGCGCGCGCCAGAGCTCCGTCGTCGCGGCGGGTCCCTCGAGGTCGAAGCCGACGACCGGCATCCGACGCGTCGACACGGGCCCGAGCACGATCGGGTACTCCGCCTGGAAGGCGTGCCAGGCGGCGGCGATCGGCACGCGACGGGCCCACGCCATCGCGTACTCCTCGACCCCGGCGAACGGCGCCGTCTCCTCGGCGTTGTCGAGGAAGTACCTCGTGGCCCCGTCGCTCAGCGGCGCGGGGAGCCCGCCCGGCAGGAAAGCCCCCACCATCTCCGCGGTGGAGAGACGACGCCAGAGCGTCGCCGCCTCCTCGAGCAGGGGCGGCTCGACGTCCACGACCTCCCAGCCGTGCTCCGCGAGAGCCGACGCCGCCCGCTCGATCCCTTCCGCGACCCCGGGATCGACGCCCCAGCCGAGCGGGTCGCGCACGACCGCGACCCGGCGGGGGCCGTCATAGACGGCAGGATGCGGGATCGTCAGGGTGAGCGGGTCGCGGCCGTCGGCGCCGTGCATCAGCCCGAACGCGAGGTCGAGGTCGTCGACCGTGCGAGCGATCGGGCCGTTCACGGCGAAGTGCTGCAGCGTGAGCGGCACCGGCTCGGTCGTGCCGACGACGGGTGCGGGAATGCGCCCCTCCGAGGGACGCAGCGCGCACACTCCCGCAGCGTAGGCCGGGAGGCGCAGCGACCCGCCGTAGTCGTTGCCGAGCCCGAGCGGCGTCATGCCGGTCGCGACCGCCACCGCGTCGCCGCCGCTCGATCCGCCGGGCACGCGCGTGGCATCCCAGGGATTGACGGTGCGTCCGAACAGGTCGTTCACGGTGTCCCAGCGCAGTCCGAAGTCGGGCATGTTGCCGCGGCCGATCGGGATGGCGCCCGCCGCGAGCAGTCGCTCGACGAGGGTCGCGTCGCCGCTCGGGATCGCCCCGGCGAGGAACGTCCATCCGCTCGTCGTGGCCGACCAGGTGAGGTCGATGTTCTCCTTCACCGAGAACGGCACGCCCGCGAGCACGCCCGGGTCGCGACCCTCGGCGACCGCGAGGTCGACGGCGTCCGCCGCGGCGCGGGCACGGTCGTGGAAGACGACGGTGAGGGCGTTGACGATCGGGTTGACCTCGTCGATCCGCGCGAGGTGGGCATCGATCACGCCCCGCGCCGTCCACGACCCAGAGCGGATGCCGTCGGCGAGTTCGCGCGCGCTGCGCAGCCAGAGCGGGGTGTCGGTCATCGGTGTCCTCCGAGTGCGGGTAGCGAGGTGGTCGTGCGGAGGGGGACGCGGCGCCGCGGCACCCAGCCCTCCCGCGGGATCGAGTCGAGCAGCGTGCGGGTGTAGTCGGCGCGGGGGTCGTCGAGCACCTGGGCGATGGGACCCTGTTCGACGACGCGCCCGGCGCGCATGACGACGACGTGGTCGCACAGGCGCCGCACGGCCGCGAGGTCGTGCGAGATCATCAGCAGCGCGACGCCGGTGTCACGGCGGATGCCGTCGAGCAGCGTCAGGATCTCCACCTGGGTCGTGACATCGAGGGCCGAGACGGCCTCGTCGAGTACGAGGATCTCGGGCTCCGCGGCCAGGGCGCGCGCGATCGCCACGCGCTGGCGCTGACCGCCGGAGAGCGAACGGGGCCGACGGTCGGCGAGGTCGGCAGTGAGCCTCACGGCGGCGAGCAGCTCGTCGACGCGCACATCCAACTCGGCGCGCGAGGCGGAGCGGCGATGCACCGCGACCGCCTCGCGGAGGCACTGCCGCACGGTCTGCCGGCGGTCGAGCGAAAGGTAGGGGTCTTGGAAGACCATCTGCGCGATGCGGGCCCGGCGACGGCGGGCCGCGGTTCCGCGGGCAGGCCGGGTCCAGTCCTCGTCTTTCACCGTGACGCGACCGGAGTCGGCGCGCTCGAGACCGCAGATGACCCGCGCCATCGTCGACTTGCCCGAGCCCGATTCCCCCACGATGCCGAGCGACCCGCCGGGCGCGAGCCGGAACCCGACGTCGTCGACCGCGACGAGGGTCTCTCGACCACCCGCCACGGAGCGCACCCGGAAGGTCTTGCTGAGCCCCTCCACGACGAGGATCGGCTCGGTCGCCTCACCAGCGCCACTCACGAGGTCGGTGGGCAGCGCGGCGGAGAGCAGACGCTTCGTGTACTCCTGGGTCGCGTCGGTGCGCATCGTCGCGGCGGCGAGCGTCTCGATCACCCGACCCTCCTGCATCACGGCGATCCGGTCGCACACGGCGGCGGCGAGCGCGAGATCGTGGGTGATGAAGAGCATCGCGAGGTTGCGGCTCGCGCGGAGGTCGGCGAGCACCGCCATGACCTCCTCCTGGGTCGTCACGTCGAGCGCCGTCGTGATCTCGTCGGCGAGCAGGAGCGGCGGGTCCATCGCGAGCGTCGCCGCGATCATCACGCGCTGGAGAAGACCGCCCGACAGCTCGCCCGGGCGCTGCCGCATCCGTCGCTCCGGGTCGGCGATGCCCACCTCGGCGAGGAGCCCGACGGCGCGGGCGCGCGCGGCGGCGGGTTCGACGCCCGCGACGGTCACGAGCGCCTCGATCATGAAGTCGCCGATCGTGCGCAGCGGATTGAGGTGCGCCCGCGGCGTCTGGAACACCATGCCCAGCCTGCGGGCGCGGAGGTCGCGGAGCCGGCCCGCCGGCACGGCGGCGAGGTCCTCGCCATCCATCCGGATCGTGCCGCCGACCTCGAGCCCGTCCGGCAGGAGGCCGGCCACGGCGCGGGCGGAGAGCGTCTTGCCCGACCCCGACTCCCCCACGAGACCGAGCACCTCACCGGGAGCCACCCGCAGCGTGCAGTCGTGCACGAGCATTCGCGGGCCGTCGGCACCGGGGACCGAGATGGTCACGCCGTCGAGCTCCAGCACGAATCCGCTCATCGGTCGGCCGCCTCCGCCCACGCGGTGACTCGCGCTCCCAGGATGTTGACGCTCACGACGGTGAGCACGACGAGGAGCGCCGGGAACAGCGACTGCTCGGGTGCTCCGGTGAGCAGAGAGGGCTGACCCCCCGCGATCATGACGCCCCAATCGGACGACGGCGGCTGCGCGCCGAGGCCGAGGAACGAGATCGCGGCGAGGTCGAGCATCGCGTAACCGAATCCGAGCGTCGACTGGGCGAGGATCGTCGGCAGCAGCGCCGGGATGAGGTGCCGGAAGCAGATGGCGAGCGATCCGACGCCCTGCACCCGGAGCGCCGCCATGTAGGGCTTGCCGAGCTCGGCTCGGGCGCCCGCGCGCACCAGGCGCGACACGACGGGGACATACGCGATCGAGAGCGCCACGACGGGCGCGACGAGACCTTTGCCGAACATCGACACGGCGAGGATGGCGAGCACGAGACCGGGGATCGCGAAGATCACCTCGATGATCCGGGTGAGCACCCCGTCGACCCATCCGCCGAACCACGCCGACACGATCGCGACGAGCCCGCCGAGCAGGGTCGAGAGCAGCACGACGACGGCGGGGGCGAGGACGCTCGCGGCTCCTCCCCCGAGCACGCGGGACAGGATGTCGCGGCCGAGGTCGTCGGTGCCGAGGAGATGGGCGCCACTCGGTCGGGCGGACGTCGGCCCGACGAAGAGCTCGTTCGGGTCGTACGGCGCGAGCACCGGTCCGAGCAGGGCGCCGACGACGATGACGGCGAGCACGACGCCGGCCGTCACGAAGAGCGGGTCGCGGCGCGCGACGCGGCGGGCGATCGGCGGGATGCGGCCCGCTGCGAGCTGCCCCGCGCTCATCCGGCGGCCCTCGACTTCGCGGAGTCGGGGTCGATCAGGGCGATGACGATGTCGACGATCGCGTTGAGCACGACGAACAGGGCGACGAGGAGCAGCGAGAGCACCTGCACGACGGGGAGGTCCTTCCGGGCAGCGGCCTCGGTGAGCAGCGATCCGATGCCGCCGAGGCCGAAGGCCTGCTCGGCGATGGCGGAGACCGCGAAGAGGCCGGCGATCGTGGCACCGGAGACGGAGAGGATCTGCGGCGAGGCGTTGAGGAAGACGTGGTTGCGGAAGATGCGTCCCCGCGGGATGCCGCGCACGGTGGCCGTCTCGACGTGCTCGGCGTGCTGCTGCGCGACGATCGCGCCGCGCGTGATGCGGCTCATGTAGGCGATGTAGAGCACCGACAGCGACACGGCGGGGAGGGTCAGGTGATAGAGGTTGTCGAGCAGGCCCGTCCCGGGTCCGTAGACCGGGAACCACCCGAGCACCCGCCCGAACACGAAGATCAGCAGGATGGCGACGACGAAGGTCGGCATCGCGACTCCCGCCGACGTACCGACGAGCACGGCACGCTCGACGAGTCCGCGGCGCCGGGCGGCGAGGATGCCCGAGCCGATCCCGAAGACGATGATGAGCACGATCGTGTAGGCGACGAGCAGGGCCGTGATGCCGAATCGCGGTGCGATGAGATCGGCGACCGGGGCCTTGTAGACGAACGAGGTGCCGAGGTCGCCCGTGGCGACCCCGCCGATCCAGTGGAGGTACTGCACCCAGATCGGTTGGTCGAGGTGGTACTCCGCGCGGATCGCCTCGATCATCTCGGGGGTCGGACGCAGGCCCCCGGCGAGTGCGACGACGGGATCTCCCGGCGTCAGCAGCATCGCGGAGAAGATCACGACGCTGGACAGGAAGAGGGTGAGCAGCAGGGCGCCGAGCTTGCCGGCGAGTTGCCGGATGACGGGTGACCTCATGCTGCTCCTCCTCTCCTGTCCAGCATCGCGTGGATCACTCGCCGCCGAGGTGCAGAGCCCAGGGGCTCGCGTAGGCCGCCACCGAGGTGACCGCGCCCGTGAGGCGGTCGTTGAGGAAGGTGGTGTGGTACGCACCCGCGAGGGTGATCTGCAGCATCGCGGGGGCGAACACCTCCTGGGCGTCGACGTACGCCTCGGCCGCGCCGGCCGGGTCGGGCGTCGTGCGGGCGGCCTGGACCGCGCCGACAGCGGCAGGATCGGCGTAGCCCGACCAGTTGAAGATGCCGCCCATCTGCGGCGGGAGGATGAACAGCTGCGGGTAGGTGAGCACGCCGGGCGTCTCCTGGTAGCCCGAGGTCGCGACGAAGTCGAGACTCTCGCGCGCCGCGGGCTCGGGCAGGAAGATCGCCGCGAAGTCGGCCGGCTGCCGCTCGTCGATCTCGACCGTGAGGCCGATCTGCTGCGCGGCGCTCTGGATGATGGCCGCCGTCTGCGAGAGCTCCTTGCTGCCCGCCGGGATGGCGATGCGGATCGGCACCGCGGGGTCCTCGCCGGATTCCTCGACCAGCGCCCGCGCGGCGTCGAGGTCGACCGTCGGCGTCGCCAGGGCGTCGTAGCCCGCCTGGTAGATGTCGGCGACCGGCGAGCCGGCCCACGTGAACGGCGCGACGAAGGAGCTCTGCTCGGTGCCCATCCCGTTGAGCACGGCCGCGATGTACTGCTCACGGTCGATCGCCATGCTGAGCGCCTGGCGGATGGCGGGGTTGGCCCCCGGACCCTCCGCGCGGGTCGGTCCGAACGAGAACGACGCGGTCGACGGGCCGATCACGAGACGTCCCTGGTCCGAGGCCTCGAACGCGCCGCGGCTGGCCGGCGGCACGTTGAAGGCGCCGTCGATCTCGCCGGCGAGCAGCGCGTTGGTGAGCGTCGTGCCGTCGGAGACGAAGCGGAAGACGAGCTTCTGCACGAGCGGCGCGCCGTCCCAGTAGCCCTCGTTCGCGGCGAGCACGATCTGGCTGCCCGGCGTCCAGCTGTCGAGACTGAAGGGCCCCGCGCACAGGATGTCGCCGCCCGAGGTGCCGAGCGCGGCGCCCTGGGTCTCGCTGAACGAACGGCTGAGGATGGCGCCCGCGCCGCCGGTGAGCGCCTCGCGGAAGATCGAGTCGGGCGCGTTGAAGCGCACCGTGACCTGCGCATCGCCCGTCGCCTCGATCGAGGAGACGAGCACGAACGCTCCGTAGAACGCCGAGGTCACGTCGGTGCGGTGGCGGTCGAGGCTGAAGACGACGTCGTCGGGCGTGACCGGCGATCCGTCGGAGAACGTGATGCCGTCGCGGAGGTCGATGACGAACGTCACCGGGTCGACGAACTCCGCCGACTCGGCGAGGGCCGGCGCGATCGTGAAGTCCGGCGCGACGCGGAGCAGGCTGTCGCACACGTTCGGCCAGACGAAGTTGTAGTCGGCGCCCGGCACGAGCGAGCGCGGCTCGCCCTCGACCAGGCCCCACGTGACCTCGTCGACGGCCGTCGTCGCGGCGGGGAGCGAGGCGACGAGTGTGTCGGGGTCGATCGGCGCGGTGGTCGGGGTCGCGTCGGGAGCCGTGCATCCGGTGAGCACGAGCACCGCGGCGGCACCGAAGGCGAGCGCTCCATTGCGCGCACCTCGGGCGACACCGGCGGGGAGAGCTGTGGTTCTCATGGCGTGTCCTCTCTGGGGGGTCACGTTCCGGCGCGTCGCCGGTGACGTGACCATCATCTTAGTAACAGTGTTGTACATCAATGTTTCATTTGTGTGTCGAAAATCGTTAGGCTCGGCACATGCCGCGTGACGTGGACCCCGCACAACGACTCGCCGACATCGCCGACGCCACCGTGCGAGTCGCGCGCGCCGCGGGCGCCCAGGCCGTGACCATTCGCTCCGTCGCGCGCGAACTCGGGGGCTCGACGACGCTCGTCACGAACTATCTGCCCTCGCGGTCGGCCCTCATCAAGAACGTGCTCGACCGCGGACGTGACCGCTGGCGCGAGGAGCGCGACGCCGCCATCGCCGCCGCCGCCCCCGCCGATCGGCTGGGCGCCATGCTCGAGTGGTCGCTCACGTCGACGAGCGACGACCCCGTGCTGCGCACGCTGATCCTCGAGGTCGTGGCCAACGCGACGGTCGAACCCGAGCTGCGCGCGGCGCTGCACCAGGAGTCGGCCGAGTTCCAGGAGGCGATCGCCGCCGCCGCGCGGGACGCCGGGTACACCGAGCCGGAGCGGGTCGCGCAACTCGTGTACCTGCTGATCCGCGGCGCCGCGATCGCGAGCACCGAAGACCCCGAGCACTGGGATGAGGCCACGGCGCTCGACGTCATCCTCGCCGCCGTCGCGACGCTCCCCCGTCGCGCCCTTCATCACGCCGACACCCCCGCGTAGACCCGGTCGCCCGCGAGGCGGGTCTCGCGCACGGTGACGTCGTGCAGGCGCTCCGGGGGGAGCGTGAACGGATCGGCGTCGAGGACGACGAGATCCGCGAGATAGCCCTCGACGAGCGCACCCGTGGAGTCGCCCCACCCGTTCGCGTGCGCCGAACCCGCCGTGTACGCCGTGAACGCCGTGACGACGTCGAGCGCCTGCGTGGGGTCCATCCGGGGGTCGGCGACCGCTCCCGGGGCGGCGCGATTCACCCCGACGTGGATGGCCTCGAGCGGGTCGGCGGTCGAGACGGGCCAGTCGGAGCCCGCGGCGAGAGGCGCTCCCGCGTCGCGCAGCTCGCGCAACGGATAGTGACGCGCGACGAGCTCGGGTGCCAGGAAGGGGAAGGTGAGCTCGGCGAGCTGATCGTCGACGGCTGCCCACAGCATCTGCAGGTTCGCGATCGCGTCGAGCGGCTCGAAGCGGGCGACGTCCGATCCCTGCACGACCTGGAGGTGCGCGAGCTGGTGCCGCGCCGAGCGACGGCCGTTCGCGCGGCGCGCCTCGGAGAGCGCATCGAGCGACATCGTGACGGCCCGGTCGCCGAGCGCGTGGAGGTGCACGTCGAAACCGGCGGCGTCGAGCGCCGTGACCGCCGCGACGAGCTCGTCCGCGTCGACGAAGGTCAGCCCCGCGTGGCCGGTGTCACGCCCCTCGGCATCGAGGTACGGCCGTGACATGGCCGCCGTGAAGTTCTCGGCGACTCCGTCGACCATGATCTTGATCGTCGAGGCACGCAGCACGTCCGGGCGACCGAGCGCCCCGACGCGTGCGCGGCGCTCGAGGAGCCCGTCGAGCTGAGCGAGACCCACGCCCCGCTCCCACCAGAGCGCGGCGCTCACCCGGGATCGCAGCGCGTCGCGGGAGACACCGTCGAGATAGACGTCCAGCAGATCGCCCGTGGCGGCGGTGACGCCCACCCAGGCGTCCTGCCACCCGGTGAGCCCGAGGGCGAAGAACTCCTGCTGCGCACGGTCGAGCGCGCGGCGGGTGAGGTCGCGGGACGCGGCGGGACGCACCGCGTCGAGCAGGCGCTCCGCCCCCTCATGCAGAACACCCGCGGGCGATCCGTCGGGTTCGCGCTCGATGCGGCCGTCAGCAGGATCGGCCGTGGCCGCCGAGATCCCGGCGAGCTCGAGCGCGCGGGTGTTCGCCCACACGCCGTGGTGGTCGCGGTTACTCAGCGCCACGGGCCGGTCGGGCACGATCGCGTCGAGCAGCCGGCGACTCGGCGTTCCCCCGGGAAAGTGCGGCATCGACCACCCGCCCCCGAGGATCCACTCCTCCTCGGGATGCTGTGCCGCGTACCGGGCGATGCGCGCGAGGCAGTCGTCGGCATCCACCGCCTCCGACACGTCGCAGCGCAGCAACTCGATCGCGCCCTGCACGGGGTGCGCGTGGGCATCCTGGAACGACGGCAGCACGATCCCGCCGCGGAGGTCGACGATCTCCGCGGCGCCCGCGGCGCGCAGGTCCTCGTCGCGCGCGACGGCGGCGATGCGGCCGTCGCGCACGCCGACGCCGAGCGGCCTGGACGACTCCCAGCCCGCCGTGAAGGCGCGACCGCCGACGAAGATCGTGTCGAACATCACCGCACCACGAAGACCCGCACGCAGACCTGGCCGTCTTCGTCGCGCGCGAGGCCGACGAACTGGTGCTCGGCGAGCCAGCGATGCGCGGGGGCGTCGGTCTGGAACACCGGGGCGGTGCGGAAGTAGTACTCCGACTCCGGCACGTTCTCCCCCGCCTCTGCCCGCGCGATGACGTCCGCCGATGCGCGGTAGTAACCGCGGTTGAGGATGTCGATGACCGCCCCGTCGCTCGCGCGCAGGAGGTAGCGCGCCTCGAGCTGCGCCGTGCCGCTGCGCCCGACGGCCCAGTCGCCACCGCCCGGCAGCACTTCGCCCGTGAGGAGCGGCCCGTCCACCGTGCCACCGGTGATCGGGGTGAAGCTCAGGTCCTCGTCGGCACTCCGCCCGATCCGGAGGTGCGGCGCGATGTCGACCCTCACCTCGAAGGCGTACTCCATCACCGGCTCATTCATGGGCACCGTCCTGTGTCTCGTCGAGAACGCTGAGCACGACGGTGAACGGCTCGTCGCCGCCGACCTCGAGCGTCTGGTGGTTGACCCTGGTCGCGACCGCGGACCAGGGGTCCTCGCCCGTGCCGGGCTGGGGGATGAATTCGGGGTAGTCGCTGCTCGACACGTGCACCCGCAGCCGATGACCGGCCGCGAGGCGATGGGAGAGCTGCCCGAGATCGACGTCGACGATCGTGGGCACCGAGCTGTCGACGAGCTGCACCTGCCCCCGTGCGATGCGCAGCGCCGTGCCGTCGGGGGCGACGTCGAGCACGCGTACGAAGAGGTCCATGACCGGGCCGTCGGAGTGGATACGCGCCCGCGCCCGCGCTGGCCCGACGAGGTCGACGTCGTGGTCGACCGGGTCCCCGGTGAAGACGAGCACGTCGTCGCGGGCGCCGAGCGGCGCCTCGTCGGGACGCTCGAGCAGGAAGGCGAATGCGTTGTCCGCGCTCGACGGCACGAGGTCGGCCGGGTCGTGGGTCCACGCGAGCGTGCCGCTCGGCGCCTCGTCCGGGCGGAGCTCCCCGCCCTCGGTGCCGTGGAGACGCCACGGGCGCACCCCCGCGGGAGGCCAGGTCGCGCTCGCGCGCATCCCCTCGGTGCCGGCGAGTGCCCACGCGACCTTCGGGATGTCCGTCGCCGAACCGTTCCCCCGCACGAACACCTCGAAGAACTCGAGCGTCGGGTCGAGCATCCTCGGCAGCTCCGCGCGGATCTGCTCGTCGGTGCGCTCCTCGACCCGCTGCTCGGGGGTGTCGCCGAAGTAGTAGGACTCGTGGTCCATCGACTCGAGACGGAGGAAGTGGTTCATCGCCCACCCCGGTCGGGCCTCGAGCTCGGCGACGTCCGCCCACGACAACGGCGCGCAGTTGTCCCACATGCCGATGGTCTGCAGCACCGGGATCGGCCGCGCGTCGAACGGGCTGCCGTCGGGGAAGCGTCGCAGGTGCACGGGCCGCGGGAACCACTGGTCGTACGAGATCGAGCGCGACCCGATCGCCTCGAGTGCCTCCTCGACCTGCGCGCTGAAGGGTCGCCGGTCGGGGTCGAGCCGCCAGAAGTAGGCGTCCTGCGAGTGGAAGTAGGTGAGTGCGTAGAGGTAGGTGATGCCCCACTCGACGCGTCGGACGACATCGCCCTCGGCCCGGTGGACGGGTTCGCCGAGCTGCGTGCCCGTCACGCGGGGGGCGATCGCTCTGAGCGCGGGATGCTGCGTCGAGACCGCCGCCCACTGCGTGTAGCCGTAGTAGCTGTCGCCCCACATCGCGACGCGGCCGTTCGACCACGGCTGCTGCACGACCCAGTCGAGGGTGTCGTACCCGTCGTGCGCCTCGTTGACGAACAGGAGCGTCTCGCCCTCGGAACGGAACTTGCCGCGCACATCCTGGGCGACGACGCGGTAGCCGCGGGCCATGAAGTACTCCGCGATGAGCGGGATGAACGTGTACGGCCCGCACTTGTCGTAGGGCAGGCGGATGAGGATCGTGTCGCCCGGGGAGTCGTCGCCGTCCGGCAGGTAGACGTCGGTCGCGAGCCGCACGCCGTCGCGCATCCTCACGCGACGCTCGTTCGCCAGGGGGCTGATCGGGGCTGGGCCGATCCTCACGATCTCGGTCACGGGGTCCTTCCGCTCGGGGGTTTCCCACACGCTAGAGTCAGTGGTACTTTCTAGTCAAGCTTGACTAACAAACCCGGAGTGATCATGGGAAGACCCTCGGTCGCCGATGCGCGGCGCCGCCAGATCCTCGACGCGGCGATCCGCTGCCTGTCGGCGCGCGGGCTCGGAGCCACGACGCTCGACGGGATCGCGGCCGAGGCGGGGATGGCGCGCGGCCACGTGCGCCACTTCGCCGGCAACCGCGACGAGATCCTCACCGCCGCCGCAGTGCTCCTGTATTTCGGCGAGGTGCCCGAGCGCGGCGGCGACCCGATCGACGCTCACGGCGGCTCGTTCCTCCCGTCCGACACGTCGACGATGCCCGAGGCGCTCGACTACCTGTTCGGCGGCTTCGCCGAGCCCGGACCCGAGAACGTCGCCGCGCTCGCGTTCGTCGACGCCGCCCGCACGAGCGAGGGCATCCGTGCGGTGGTCGTGCACGCCTACCTCAGCTCCGAGGAGGAGCTCCGCCGCCTGCTGGACCGGGCAGCGCCGCACGCCTCCGCCGACGAGCTCGCCACGACCGCCTACGGCGTGCTCACGATCGCCCTCGGAAACGTCTTCATGTCCGACCTCGAGGCCTCCGACGACCGCACGGCGCGCGCCCGACGCAGCGCCGAGACCCTCATCGACCAGCTGATCGGACGCCCGTGACCGACACCGTCTTCGAACGCCAGGCACCGGCCGCGAGCGCCGTCGCCCACTCGCTCGCCGAGACGCGCCACGGCGTGTTCTGGACCGAGGACGCTCCCGGCGAGCGGATGCCCCGACTCAGCGGCACCGTCGACGCCGACCTCGTCGTCGTCGGGGCCGGCTACACGGGACTCTGGACCGCGCTCCGCGCGAAAGATCGCGACCCCGACGCGCGGATCGTCGTGCTCGAGGCCGGCGAGGTCGGCTGGGCCGCGACCGGTCGCAACGGCGGCTTCGTCGAGGCGAGCCTGACCCACGGCGAGGAGAACGGCCTCCGCCGCTGGCCGGAGGAGCTCGAACGCCTCGACGAGCTCGGCCTGCGGAACCTCGACGCGATGGAGTCCACGGTCTCGTCGCTCGGGATGGATGCCGACTTCGAGCGCACCGGAACCCTCACCGTCGCGGTCGAGCCGCACCAGGTCGCGTGGCTCGAGGGAGAGTCGACGCGAGAGAGCCGGTTCCTCGACCGCGACGCGGTGCAGCGAGCCGTCGCCTCGCCCACCTA
>NZ_JBMRCP010000058.1:0-45232 GCF_057350545.1 Pseudolysinimonas sp.
CGTCACGACGACCCACCACTGGTTGCTGTTCTTCACCGACAAGGGCCGGGTCTACCGCGCGAAGGCGTACGAGATCCAGGAGGCCGGCCGCGACGCGAAGGGCCAGCACGTCGCGAACCTGCTCGCCCTGCAGCCGGACGAGCAGATCGCCCAGGTGCTCGACATCCGCGACTACTCGGTGGCGACCTACCTCGTGCTCGCCACCCGCGGCGGGCTCGTGAAGAAGACCGCGCTCACCGAGTACGACACCAACCGCACGGGTGGCATCATCGCGATCAATCTGCGCGAGGGCGACGAGGTCGTGTCGGCGATGCTCGTCGAGGACGGCACCGAGGTGCTGCTCGTCTCGCGCAAGGGTCAGTCGATCCGCTTCGCGGCGACGGATGCGGCGATGCGCCCGATGGGACGCTCGACCTCGGGCGTGAAGGGCATGGACTTCCGGGCGGGCGACGCGCTGCTGTCGGCGTCGGTCGTCGCCGACTTCGGTCACGTCTTCGTCGTCACCGAGGGCGGCTACGCGAAACGCACCGCCGTCACCGAGTACCGCGTGCAGAACCGCGGCGGGCTCGGCATCAAGGTGGCCAAGCTCAGCGAGACCCGCGGCGACTTGGCCGGCGCGCTCATCGTCGCCGAAGACGACGAGGTGCTCGTCGTGCTGTCGAGTGGCAAGGTCGTACGTTCAGCAGTTGCCGAGGTTCCTGCCAAGGGGCGGGATACGATGGGCGTCGTCTTCGCCCGTTTCGACGACGAAGACAAGATCATCGCGGTCGCCAAGAACAGCGAACGCAACATCGAGACCGTCGACGAAGCCTCGGCCGAGGTCGCCGAATCCACCGAGTCCCCCGAGCCCCCGGCCGACGGAGAGAGCGAGTCGCAGTGAGCGTCGCGGAGAAGCTGCAGCGCAAGGAGATGCGCCAGACGTCCAGCCGTCAGGTGCGCCTGAAGCTGGTGTACATCGACGTCTGGTCGCTCGTGAAGCTGTCGTTCCTCGTGTGGCTGTGTCTCGGCATCGTGCTCGTCGTCGCGAGCATCCTGATCTGGGTCGTGCTCTTCTCGACCGGCATCTTCGACACGCTCGACGAGACCCTCCGCGACGTGATCGGCGACGAGAACTTCGCGATCGCCGACCGCTTCGGCATCGGCCAGGTCGCACTGTTCGCCTTCATCGTCGCGGCGCTCAACACGATCGTCGGCACGGCACTCGGCGCGATCGGCGGCTTCCTCTACAACCTCAGCGTGCGCTTCACCGGCGGCCTTCTCGTCGGATTCCAGAACTCCTAGAGGCTGGTACGCTGATCCTCGGCCTTCGGGTCGTTCGGGGCTATAGCTCAGGTGGTTAGAGCGCTTCGCTGATAACGAAGAGGTCCCAGGTTCAAGTCCTGGTAGCCCCACGCCGCAAGTCCCCGCGAGGGGACTTCGTCGTTTCGGTGGTCGAGTAGCGCCGCAAGGCGCGTGTCGAGACCGTCACCCGGCACGGGGCCTTAGCTCAATTGGTAGAGCGCCTGCTTTGCAAGCAGGAGGTCAGGGGTTCGATTCCCCTAGGCTCCACTCCTTCGTAGAACCATTCCGTATCTGTGACCCCGCCAGCTATCGCCGGGCGGCGTTCCGCGCGATGACGACGCGGCCAGTACCTCCGAAAGCCCCTCTTCGTCGCCAACACGGCTCCGCTTGCGAGACAGGTCCTGGGTGCGCATCCGGTCGTTGAAGAAGCAGGCTCCAGTTCGCTCCGAGTAGCGGCAGGACTTCGCTCACGCCAAAGGTAGTGACGACTTTCCTCATACTGGGTGGGACGACCGTCTGGTTCGATAGCCTCGATCGCAATCAGGGAGGTGAGAGTCGCAGTGCCATTCCGATACGAAGACCTCGGCCCGGACCGCTTCCAGCGACTCTGCCAAGCGCTCGTCATCTTGGCAGATGACGGTGTGACTGCGACACCGACGGGACAGGCCGATGGCGGCTTCGACGGCTTCCGCCTCGCACCCGGGACAACCATCAAGGAGCAGGCACTCCAGGTGAAGTGGACGGCGGCACCCGATAGAGTTCGTCACCCGGCGGCGTGGCTCCTGAAAGCGCTCGAAGGAGAGGGTCAGAAGATCCAGGCGATGAAGGGGCAAGGGACGAAGACCTACCTGCTCATCACAAACGTGCGAGGCACTGCGGCGCCGGAGCGGGGAGCGATCGACCGGACCAACCGACAGTTGTTGAAGTTGCAGCAGGAGTTGGGCGTTGAACTCAAAGTCTGGTGGCGCGAGGATCTCGACCGTCGCCTAGAACTAGCGCCCGCGGCACTCAAGCACGAGTACCCCGAAATCCTCGTCGGTGCCGCGGCGATGATCGCCTTCCTTCAAGATGCACTGCACCTGCGGGGTGGAAGAAAACAACTTGACGTCCTAATGGACGCCGTGCGGAAACAGCACGAAGACGACTCCGTGATCGGCTTTCGGCAGGGTCGACTCAAACCTACGCCGCTCGACGACCTCTTCGTCGATGTCACCACCACCCCCCGCACCGGGCGCCGAGCCTCCGACTCGAAACCACAAGGCGCTGTCGACCTAATGGCCTCAGCTGGCGGACCCGACCGAAGCGTCATCTTCGGAGCACCCGGGCAAGGCAAGTCGACGCTCGTCCAAAAACTCTGCCAAGTGCATCGAACGAACCTCATAGAACGACACCACGATCAAGACGCGGACGCCGACACTGTCAGGCTCCCCTTCAAGGTAATCCTCCGCGACTACGGCTCGTGGCTAAACGGCGTCGACCCGTTCGCGTTCGAAGAGGATACCAATCGACCGCGAGGCGCTATCGACTCGATTGAATCGTTCGTGTCCCACATGATCAGCGTCGCGTCAGGCGGTCAGACGTTCTCAGTCGACGATCTCGTGAGTATTTGCGATCGACTTCCGACACTGTTCGCTTTCGACGGCCTCGACGAAGTAGCCGACATCGAAGTGCGACAGAGAGTGGTCGACGAGATCACTGCATTCGAAAAGCGAACGCGTCGTCGAGCGAGCCGACCGCGACTCGTCGTTACGTCCCGCCCGAGCTACGACCGCCTGCCCGAACCATCGAGTGACATCTTCATCAATCTGAACCTCGATCCGCTTCACAAGGACCTGCGTCTGAGCTACCTGCGCAAGTGGGCGTCAACGAATAACCTCGACAAGCGCGACCGTCAGCGGCTCGAGCGGATCTTCCGTGAACGGTCCGACCAGGCTCACGTTCGCGAGCTCGCAACTAACCCGATGCAGCTCACGATTCTCCTCTATCTGATTCAGCAACGCGGGGAGTCGATTCCCGACCGACGTACGGAGCTCTACAAGAACTACGTCGAGTCGTTCCTCGACCGGGAAGCGGAGAAGTCTGCCGACGTACTGGAGTTCCGCGACGACCTCGAGATGGTCACCGCATTCCTCGGCTGGTACCTGCAGTCGACAGCCGAAGCAGACAACGGCAACGGTCGTGCGCCTCGTAGCGCCTTGCTCCGAGAGATGCGACACTTTCTCGCCGACAATCGACGCGACACGAGCCTGGTAGAGCGGCTCTTCACCGCGGTGACCCTGCGCGTCTGGGTCCTAACGAGTCGTGTGACAGACACTTACGAGTTCGATGTCCAGTCGATCCGCGAGTACTTCGCTGCTCAATTCGTGTTCGACCGCACCCCAGGTGGCCAAGAGGTATTCACTCGGTTTCACGAGCTGGCGATACGCCCCTACTGGAACAACGTCACTCGCTTCATGGCCGGCTTGTTCCGGTTCAGCGAGAAGTCGCAATTGGCCGACGACTTCCTCGGCCGACTTTGCGCCGGAGAAGACGGGTTCGCCTTCCGCCGCCTAGTGCTGATCCTGCTCGCCGACGGCATCTGGGACCAACACGCGGCGCCCCGCAAACGTCTCGTCACAGCACTCTTCGACCCGCTCGGCGTTCGACTTGCCGTCGACGACTACGGCATCGGCGCCCTCCGGCCACCAACCCTCGATCGGGGTGGACGTGAACTCATCAGCAAGCTGAAGGCCGAGCTTGAAGTCGCGCCAAGCGATGCCTTCGCACCACAACGGGCGATGCTTCTCATGCAGGTCGTGGCCGCCAACGGGCCCCTTCGTTCAGACCTTGACGAGGTCATCACATGGTGGCTCGGCCACGTCACGTCGGGCGCACAAGATCGGGCCGCGTGGGTATCCTTCGGTCGCTGGATGGACGTCGGCACACGCCTCACGAAGACGCAAATTGCCGAACACTTCGAGCCAACGATCGCCGACGCGATCGAACTAGTTCGCATGGGCGCCACAGCAGCAACCCCCGAGTTGGCGGAAGTCATGCTGAGGGTTGTACTCGACGGACACCACGAGGCGCATCTCGAGGGGAAGTCGGATGCCGCAGGGATCGCACGACTCATCGAACCCGCCGATATCCTGGCAACCGATTCGAAGGGGGACCGGCTGGTTTGGCGCCTCCCCCGAAGGGTCGAATCTCGGCTCCGTGATCGCGAACCGGCGATCATCAAGGCGTACACCAGAGCCCACAACCCTTCCGTCGGGCAAGTCGGGACGACGTCGGCGCTTGTCGCGCTCGCCGACGCCATAGCTGGGGTCCACGGGAACAACTGGATCTCCAACGAACTCGTGATCGCAGCTGCACTCTCGAAAGCGCGGACGGGCCACACTGCACAACCAGATGACAAGCCGTTCGGCTACCGGGCTAAGCCTTCGGCACTGCTCCGAGACCTCCGCACATTGGGGCACGAGATCGACTGGTGGTTGAACACCCACGAAATTCTCGACGAACCGCTTGACCAGCAGACTTGGCTCGCGGCCGCTGTGGTGCTCGCCCCCACCGCCAAGGGGCCAGAAATCGTCGACGCGATGATCGAGATCGTTGCCGAACTCGAGCCCCGCCGTCTCGACATCATCTGGCGCTCCCTCGCTAGCCTCGCCGAGGTCATAACGCCACCAGCAGATCACCACCCGCTCCAAGACATCCTCGAGTACTCGCCCGACCTCGCGGCCATGCTCGGGCTCTTCCACGGGCCACGTCTGTCATCCGAGCGAGGAACTACTCGAGGCGAGTTGTGGAAGCAGACCCTGGCTCGGGCCATCTGGCACCGCCTGATGTACGCGCTAGACGAGACGATCACGCCCGACGACCTCTACGTCATTCTCGAAACTGACGGCCCCATGTATCACCACGCGTATGACCGCAACTGGGACTACCCACCCCTATTCGCACAACACATCGAGGATCACCACCCGTGGCCCCTCCTATTGGCGCGGGATCGAGCGGAATCCCAAGCGCGAGGCCTCAACGCTCTCGCGTCAATCGCCGACGACCAAGGATGGTTCGACATCGAGCAAGGTGCGCCCGCTGACCCGGAGGCACGTTAGCCGGAACGTATTCGGCGCGATGAGTAGCGCACGAACGCCGCACGCATCCCGGCTCGACGTGCTCTGCGGGAGTTAGGAACGGGGGCAAGCACAAGGTCGGAGAACAATCGACTGGAGCTTGAGCTGTTCCTGAGACATCAGGACGCAGCCCCGCCGGTGGAACGCGAAGAACACCTTGAACAACGCTTCCGCTAACTTGGCGGCACAGGCTCGCGCGAGCCTGTCGCTCATGGAGCCTTTCGAAACAGACCGAGGAACGCGTGGACAAATCGATAGTGCTCAGGTTGCCGAACGATCTTGAGTATTTGACCCGCCCGCCAGCCCGCGCCCGCGAACTCGCCCGTTCAAGTGACGATCGGTCTTTGTCGGTGCGAATGGAAAAGGATCTACCGAACGCGGCGTTGCAGCGCGTCAACAGAGTGTCTCGGGCAGAGATTGCTTCGGGCACATCCGCGGCTCGGCCCGACTGGCTTGGAGGGAGCGCAATACCACGCCTAGTGATCACAGCACGATACGAGGGCGCCGACGCCTTCGGCGCATCACGCCTCTTGACCGACCTGGACCTCGCGGCCCGCAGAACGGTGGCTGTTCAGCGGCGACTTCTCCGAGCGGAGCAGCCAAAGACGATGCCGCGTGCGATCCCAACGCATCAGGGGGGCCTCCGGATTCTAGAGGCCAGCGAAGGCTCGTTCGAAGTAGTCCTAACTATGTGGGGCGCCTTGGTGAGCCTGGCGACGAGCTCCCCGGTCGCGGTGGCCGGGCTCTTCAGCTTGATCTGGGACGTGACTCGCGCAGGATTCACTGCTGCCCACTGGATTGGTGGTCTCCTGGCCGACGGAGAGGCCGAGCGACCGTCATTGGCCGTGCCGGCGGTAGGCCTTAAATGGGGCGTGAAGCACACAAAGGCACTGCTGCCCGTGATGGAGAGTGCCGTCGAACAGGGGCAGGGGTTCGAACTACTGGTGGATGAGGGCTCGCAGCAGATCAAGCTCACGGTTCTACCGAAGGCGCGAGACTAGGCGTACTCCCCACTTGCGTTCCGGACTGCCTGCGAGCTGGGGCTCTCCCGAGTCACGGGGTACCAGTGGTCCGATGAGCCGCTTCCGTCGGGTTGAGCGGCGTAGCACGGACGTCAGTCCTGCAGCGACCCTGAGACTCAGAGGTCGACGCGGCGGCCGAAGGACTTGCGACGCGGGTGGGAGCAGGTGAGACGGTCGCGCAGTTGCACGAGCTGGTGCGGCTGGAGCCCGAGGTCGTCGGCGAACTCCTGCACCGAGGCGAAGCGACCGCGGCGGGCACGGGCGTCGACGGCGGCGCGGGCGCGCTTTCCGCTGAAGCCGGGGAGCGACTTGAAGTCGTCCTCGGTCGCGGTGTTGACGTCGACCGTCGTCGCCGGCTCCTCGTGCGCCGGCGCGGCGGGCTGCGCGGCGGGAGGCGGCGGCGAACCTCCGCGGCGCCGACCGCGCGGCGGAGGCAGCGGGGCGGGGGCCGGGTCGGCGAGATAGTCGGAGCGATCGGTACCCGACGCCGCGAGCAGCGCGTCGGCCTCCTGGGGCACCTCGGCCGCGCGACGCCGCGAACGGCGGGACGGCTGTCGATCAGCCGGCTGACGACCGGGCCGCGCGGGGCGCGGCGTGACGCCCCGACCCCACCATTGCTCGCCGCGCTCGAGGCGTCCCCAGATCGTGATGAGCAGGCGACGGTTGGCGACCATCGCGTGGATGATCGAGACGAACTGCAGCACGCCGCTCGCGACGATGCGCGCCCCCTCGTCGGGCAGCGTCGCGGCCACGATCGCCCAGATCGCGTAGACGCCCGCCGCGACGAGCCAGGTCGTGCGCAGCAGCATCGAACCGATGATGAGGAAGCCGAGCCACGCGCCGTTGCCGGCGAAGAACAACACGGGCACCAGCCACAGGCTCGTGCCGAGGATCCACCCGGCGCCGGGCAGGCGGCCGCGCGCCGCGGTCGCGGTGACGTCTGCCCTCCAGGCCGGATCGGTCATCGAGGCTCAGGCCCCCGCGCGCACGTTGAGCACCATGGTGACCTCCTGGTCATCCCCGACCGTCTCCGAGACGAGTTCGAGCCCGGCATCCCCCGCCCGGGAGCGGATGCGTTCGGCGACCGCCGTCTGCACGCGCGCGGCGTAGGCGGCGTCGAGTCGCTCGGCGAGCTTCGTCGCCGCCTCGGTCGTCACCGCGGGCGCACCCTTCGCGGGCGTGAAGTTCGCTGCCCAGACACCCTCGGGCGTCGACTGCATGACGAGCTGGATGCCGTCCACCGTCGCCGCGACCTGGTCGCCGACCTCGACATCCACCGCGCCCAGGTCGCCGAGCGCCTTGGCGAGCAGTCCGCGATCCTTCATGCGGGTGCGCACCTGCAGCGTCGT
The DNA here is from genome assembly GCF_057350545.1 of Pseudolysinimonas sp. Lineage (NCBI taxonomy): Bacteria > Bacillati > Actinomycetota > Actinomycetes > Micrococcales > Microbacteriaceae > Pseudolysinimonas > Pseudolysinimonas sp. The sequence goes on from NZ_JBMRCP010000058.1 coordinate 7,768, forward strand.
CGCCTCCTCGGCGCCCCCGCCGCGCAGCGAGCTGATCATGCCCGCGACGCCCGCGCCGATGCCGACCGCTCCGGCTCCCCCGGCCGCGGCCGAGGCGATCGCGGCGATGGCGGCGGGGATGAGGATGATGCTGACGCTCATGCGAGCTCCTTCTGTCGTGAGGTGTGACGCGCGAGGTCGGAGCGCACGCCGAGGCCGCCGAGCAGCGCCTCGAGCACGTCGTCGTCGGCCCAGCCGTTGACGGCGATCGTGCCGTCGCGGCCGATGCGGATCTCCAGCCGGTCGAGCCCGCCGTGCTGCTCGATCGCGGCGATCGTGTCGCGGTAGGCGGGGGTCAGGGCGCGCAGCCCCTGGTTGGTCGAGCCGATCCAGGGGCGGATGCCGTCGGGCCGGTCGCGCAGGTACGGTCCGTCGGCGAGGAGGTCGGTCGCGTCGAGCAGTGCGGCGAGGTCGGGGCGGTCGGCCGACCACGCGTGCAACTGGTCGAGCGTGTAGCCCGTGAACGTCATCACGGTCAGGCCGGCGTCTCGGAATGCCTGGGCGACCACCGCGAGGGCCGCCGCCTGGTCGAAAGGCTCCCCGCCGAGCAGGGTGATGCCCTCCGAGCCGGCCGCCCGGGTCGCCGCGACCCACTCCGCGGCGAGCGACTCGGGCGCGTCGTCCCGACCGCCGCGCTCCGCCCACAGGTGCGGGTTGAAGCAGCCGGGGCACTTCACCGAGCAACCCTGCACCCAGATGGCCGCGCGCGTTCCCGGACCCTCCGCCGTCGTGGCGGGGAGGAAGCGCGACCAGCGCAGCGATCCCGCATCCCGAGGGCGCGGGATCGTGAGCGATCCGGGGGGCAGGAGGTCAGTCATCGCCCACCTTCTGCACGGCTGCGGCACTGTCGCCCTGCGCGGTCGCGGTGTAGTCGGCGGTGTACGTGCTCGACGCGACCTCGGCATCCAGCAGGTCTTCGAGCACCGCGAAGTAGTCGAGGCATTCCTCGCCGTACATGCCGACGGTCTCGGCGTGCACGGTGCCGTCTTTGCGGACGCTGACGATGAGCTGCTTCTGCGCCATGAGGGGTGCTCCTTCGTGTCTCGGAAACTCAGAAGTCGACGGTGCGGCCGCCGCGGTGCGACGGGAGTTTGGGCGACTCGGCTTTCGCCGCGGGCTCGACCTTCTCGTCGGCCTCGATGTCTTCGCTGCCGGTCGCGAGCACCGCGCGCATGCTCGCCCATGACCGGATGGCGGCGATGCGCTCGTGCTGCGTGACGGCGAGCGGTACGGTCGTCGCGACCGCCTGCGCCAGGTCTTCCGGCGTGACGGCGCGTCCGCCGGCGAACGCCTCGTACATCGCCCCGACCACGGCCTGCTCGATCTCGGCTCCCGAGAAGTCGACGCTCACCTCGGCGAGCGTCTCGATCACCTTCTCGTCCTTCGCGAGCGGGCCGAGCCCGTTGGCCTCGGTCGTGTGGCGCTTCAGCTGGATGCCCCAGATCTGCCGTCGCTCGCCCGAGGTCGGCAGATCGACGAAGAAGATCTCGTCGAAGCGCCCCTTGCGCATGAACTCCGGCGGCAGGGCGTCGATGTTGTTCGCCGTGGCCACGACGAAGACGGGTTTCGTCTTCTCCTGCATCCACGACAGGAAGTAGCCGAAGACACGCGAGGAGGTGCCCGAGTCGAGCTGCCCGGCGCCCGCGGTGTTCCCCGAGAAGCCCTTCTCGATCTCGTCGATCCACAGCACGCAGGGCGCCGCCGCCTCGGCGGTCGCGATCGCGGTGCGGAGGTTCTGCTCGCTCGAGCCGACGAGCCCCGAGAAGACGCGCCCGATGTCGAGGCGCAGGAGGGGAACGCCCCAGGATGCCGCGGTCGCCTTCGCCGTGAGCGACTTGCCGGTGCCGGGCACACCCGTGATGAGCACGCCCTTCGGGGCGGGGAGCCCGTACGCCTCCGCCTTCGACAGCCACGCGCCGTTGCGGCGCGAGAGCCAGCGCTTGAGGTTGTTGAGCCCGCCGATGCCGCTGAGGTCGGAGGGCGAGTCGACGAAGTCGAGCAGCCCGGCCTTGCGCACCGCCTGCCGCTTCTCCTGCAGCACGACCGCGACGTCGTCTTTCGAGAGTCGCGCGTCGTCGACCATCGCGCGGGCGAACGCGTTCTCCGCCTCGAGCATCGTCAGACCGAGGGCGGCCTGCACGAGCTGCTCGAGCTCGTCTTCGTCCGCCTCGACCGTCACTCCCCCGTCGGAGTTGCTGCTGATCATCGAGTCCAGCAGCGACCGCAGCTCGTCACGGCCCGGCAGCGGGAACTCCAGCAGGGTCGTGACCTTGTCGATCTCTGCCGGGATCGCGAGCATCGGCGACGAGATCATGAGCGTCTTCGAGCGCTCGGCCTGCCGGAAGTCGGCCGCCGCCTCACGGATCTTGCGGATCACCGCCGGGTCGCCCGGGCGGTTGTCACTGCCGAGGAAGGCGTGCAGGTCGCAGAACAGGAAGACCGCATCCTCGTCGAGGCCGAGCGCGTGGTCGAGCGCGCGCACCGGGTTCGTCGTGTTCGCGACCGGACGGCCGTCGGGGCCGGCGAGTCCCACCGCCGTCGTCCAGACCCACGTCTCGCGCGGGTTGCGCAGCGCGGCGGCGACCCGCGTCACCGCCTCCTGTAGGCGAAGCTCCTCGCTCGTCTCCACATAGAGCAGCGGCAGCCGCGCCTTGAAGGCCTGGTCGAGCGTCTGGTCGAAGGTCATCCGTCGGTCTCCGTCGGTTGCGGTGTCGGGGTCGAGGGGGGCGTGGAGGTCGGGCTCGGAGTGGAGGGCGCGAGCTGCTCGATGTCGATCGACCACGCGCCGCGGTCACCGTCGGACTCGATCTCGAACAGCACCCACGAGTCGGGCGCCCACGAGATGCGTTGGTTGACGTCGCCCGAGTCGATGATCGCGCCGCCGTCGCGGTCGTACGCCGTGTAGACGCCGACGAAGAAGATGCCGTCGCCGATGTGCTGGAACCGTGCGCTGACGGCATCCCCGGTGTAGAGGATGACGGCGTTGCCGCGGCCGTCGTAGTCGTCGTCGATCGTGACGAGGTCGGTCACGGGGGCGAGCCGCAGCTGCCACGCGCCGGGTGCCCGCACCCAGAGCTCGAGGTCGTCGCCCGTCGGCACGATGAGGGCGTCGCCGTCGCCGTAGAGGTAGTCGAAGTACTCGGGCCAGGGCTGCTCGCCGCCCGCCTCGGCCAAGTCGGCCGGATTGGTGCGGTAGAGGTCGACCTCGTCGCCGCGCGTGAGCGTCGCACGCAGTGGCGCGTCGAGGTCGGAGGCGGGGATGCGGATGACACCCGAAGCGTCGGCGGCCCACTCCCCCGGCTCGACCTCCTCGGCTTCGAGCGGGTCCTCGTCCTGCCACGGATAGGCGTTCGGGTTGTACAGCCCGCCGCCGGGAACGTAGGGGCCGACGACGAAGGCGTACGCCGAGGTGGCGCCGACGACGACGAGCACGATCGCGGCGACGATCCAGAGCAGACCGTTGGCGAGTCCGAGGCGCCGCGTGGCGATGCCGGACGCGGTCGGCGGCGCGAAGGTCATGCTGGGTGCTCCTCCGCCCGCTCGAGGATGAGAAGAAGGCTCGACTTCACGATAGCCGGTCGGTCGTGCCCGCCGGCGTCACGCGACCCGCAGCCCGAGCCAGCGGGCGAGTGCGGCGATCTCGGCATCCACCGCGTCGCGGGTCTCCGTGTCGAACGGCTGGTCCTCGTGCACGGCGTTGATGCGCAGCGCGGCGACGGCCCGATCGGCCGTCGCGTCGAGCTTGCCGATGAGTCGGTCGCCGTGCAGGATCGGCAGCGCGAAGTAGCCCCAGCGGCGCTTCGCCTTGGCCTTGAACATCTCGAGCGCGAAGTCGAACCCGAAGAGCCCGAGCGCTCGATCGCGGTCGTAGACCAGACGGTCGAAGGGTGAGAGCAGCGCGGTGCGCCCCTCGAACTCGTCGTCGAGCCACGGCAGCACATCGGGATGCACGCGCCAGTCGGCATCCGACCCCTCGATCCGCGCGGGCAGACCCGGCAGCGGGAGGGTCTTCGGCTGCTCGGGAGCGCGCGGCCACTTCGCCGGCGCGACGCCGAGCGCGCGAAGCTGCGTGTCGCGACGCAGCAGCCAGGCGTCGTCGTACGAGATCTCGGGAAGGCCCTCGGGGTAGACCCGCTCGGCGAGGTCCCACACGCGCTGCCCGTTCTCCTGCCCGGAGATCGCGACGAGTCCGCGCATCATGAGCACTTCGAGCATCGTCGTGACGTTGCGGTTGTTCGTCCAGCCCGAGGACGGCCACGGGAACCGCGCCGTGTCGGGGATCTCTCTCGCGTGCAGGGGGCCGCGATCCTCGAGCTCGCGCAGCACGTCGTCGCGGAACTCCGCGTTGATCTCGAGCCACTCGCGCGGCTTCTCGTACATCGCGGGGCGGGCCATCTGCGCGCGGAACATCGCGAGGTGCTCCATCGGGCGGATCATGCCGTCGAGCTCGAGCAGGCTGCGCGTCACCTCGAGTTCGCGCTGCAGATCGTCGGGCTCGTACCGAGAGCCGATCCTGCTCCACAGCACGAGGTCGGCGCTCGGCGCGACATCGGCGTAGGGGTATCGCTGCACGACCCCGAGCGAGCGCACCACCTCGACGACACTCACCGGGCGGTGCGCGTCGAGGCGCTGAGCGCGCACCGCGAGACGACGCGCCTGTTCGCGCGTCAGCTCGATCAGAGCCGGAACCGGATCAGAGGTCGTCGTCGTCGCCGATGTCGGCGCTGCCGGGGTCACCGAGGTCTTCGATCCACAGCTCGTCGTCGGCGCGCAGCGTCTGCCACGCGGCGTACGCGACGCCCGCGAACGCGACGACCCCGAGACCGATCAGGATGTACTTGCCGGGACCCGACGACTTCTTCGGCATCGTGACGACTCCCGCCTTGGTGCCGGCGCGCGACACCTTGCGCACGACCTCCCGCACCTGCGGGTTCTTCGCGGCCTCGAGCACCGCGAGCGCCGAGCCGATCGTGCCCGAGATCGCGGGCAGCACGTCGTCGACGAAACGATCACGGGCCGACGAGGCCGCGTGCGACGCGGTGCGGCGTGCGGAGGCGAAACCTTCGTCGACGCGAGGGCGGATCTCCTCGCGCGCGTAGTTCGCGGCCTGGCGGCGGGCATCCTTCAGAACGTGGGTGGCGTGGTCGATCGCCTCGCGCTGCTCATCCCAGAGCCGCTCGGCGTCGCGCTTGAGCCGCTTGAGTTCGCGCTGCCGCTTGCGGGACAGTGCCATGAGGACCTCCGATGATCGGATCAGGACTTTGCACCATCCTGCCACGCGGGGTCGGATGCGCCGTAGGGCTTGCCAAGGGGACCGTCATGCGACAATGGCCCAATGCCTGCGCCTACGCACGTCGCGACCATCCACACCACCCTCGGCGACATCAAGGTCGACCTCTACGGTCACCACGCCCCCGTCACCGTCGAGAACTTCGTCGGGCTCGCCACCGGCGAGAAGGAGTGGCAAGACCCGGCGACCGGTGAGACGAAGACCACCCCGCTCTACGACGGCGTGATCTTCCACCGCATCATCAAGCAGTTCATGCTCCAGGGCGGCGACCCCCTCGGCAAGGGCATCGGTGGCCCCGGCTACCAGTTCGACGACGAGATCCACCCCGAGCTGCACTTCAACGAGCCCTACCTGCTCGCGATGGCGAACGCCGGCATCCAGATGGGACGCGGCACCAACGGCTCGCAGTTCTTCATCTCGACCGTGCCGACGCCGTGGCTCAACGGCAAGCACACGATCTTCGGTGCCGTCGTCGACGACGAGTCGAAGCGCGTGGTCGACGCGATCGAGGCCGTCGAGACCGACGGTCGCGACAAGCCGCTGGAGGATGTCGTCATCACCTCGATCTCCGTCGACAAGGCCTGACCCCCGCGTGAGCGGCCGGGCGATGTCGGCGGACGTCTGCTACCGCCATCCGCAGCGGGAGAGCTGGACGCTGTGCCAGCGCTGCGGACGCACGATCTGCCCGGAGTGCCAGATCCTGACGCCCTCGGGCGTGCGCTGCCCCGACTGCGTGCGTGAGACGGGCGGCTCCGTGCAGTGGCAGAGCGCGGGCGGCGAGATCAAGCGGCCACCGTCGAAGGTCAGGCAAACCCGAGCACGGCGCACCCCGGCCAGTTCGAGTTCGCCGTTCGCGCAGCGTTTCGGCGAACTGCTCCGGCCGGGTGGCGAGGCACCGGTCCTCAGCTGGGGCACGCTCGCGATCGTCGTCGTGCTCTTCATCGCGGGGTTCGTGACGGCCAACCTGCCGCTCGCGCTGCTGTTCGCCGATCCCACGGTCGCACTCCAGGTGTGGCGGTACGTCACGGCGTCGTTCACCTATCCCGCCATCCCGCAGATGATCCTGAGCATCCTGCTCAACGGGCTGTTCTTCGCGATCACGGCACCCGCCGTGGAGAAGAACCTGGGACGGGGACGCTTCTCGGTCGTGTTCCTGGCATCCGCCGTCGTCGGCAACGCGGCCATGGTGATCGCCGGGTTCTCCGGCTACGGGCTCATCTCGGTGCTGTTCGGGATGTTCGGTGCCTACCTGATCTTCGTCTGGCAGTATCCGCCGGCCCGCACGCAGATCCTCATCATCCTCGGCATCAACCTGCTGATCAGCCTCGCCTTCGGCGCTCGCTCCCTGCCCGCCCTCATCGGCGGACTCATCGCGGGAGCCGGCGCGACCTATCTGATGCAGCGCTACGAGGGACGGAACGCCCGCACCGGCTACCTCATCATCGGGGCGGTCGCCGCAGGGTTCGTGCTCTTCGCGATCATCCGATCACTGGCGTTCTGAGCCCGGGACGGCGTTGTCCACAGGTTCATCCACAGTTGTGGAGGAATCACACCGGTGTGATTCACCCGCGGGTGGAGAGAGTCAGCGCCACCGCGTGGTCATGAAGAAGCCGATGATGAGGAAGCCGAAACCGATCGCGATGTTGCCGACGTCGATGCCCGGCACCGGCAGCAGCCCCTTGCTGAGGTAGAACGTGATGATCCAGGCGAGACCGAGCAGCATGAAACCGAACATGATCGGCTTGAACCACACCGGATTCGGCAGATTCTCACGCCCCTCGTTCTCGCGGGTCTCGGTGCTCCGCGGGGTGGGTGTCGTCTTCGGTCGGGCCATGCGGAGCAGTCTAACCGAGCCGATTCCGAGCGCACCCCGGGCGGGAAGGCACGGGCGTCGGTCGGTCGCGGCTCGCGACGTAGAATCAGGGGCATGACGGACGGGGTCGCGACGATCGACGGGAGCGCGCGTCGCCGTGCCGCGCGCGGGCGCCCCGCCGGAACCAAGCCGCCGCGCCGCCGCATCTCGGTGGTGGGCGTGCTCGGCGAGCTCCTCATCACGGCGGGTCTGGTCGTGCTCGCGTTCCTCGGCTGGCAGGTCTGGCTGGGTGACCTCATCGTCGGCGGGCAGGTCGGGGCGGAAGCCCAGGCGCAGTCGGCCGAGTGGAACGCCGACTATGCCGACGTGCCGCCGAGTGAAGCCGGCGAGCCGGGTCTCACCGACGTCGTGCCCGTCGCGGCTGTCGGTGCCAACGCCGAGCAGTTCGCGACGCTCATCATCCCGCGCTTCGGCGGCGACTACTACCGCCCCATCGCCGAGGGCATCGGCACGCGCGACGTGCTCAACAAGGCGTTCATCGGCCACTACCCGACGACGCAGGTGCCTGGCGAGCCCGGCAACTTCGCGCTCGCCGCCCACCGGTCGAGCGGCGGCGGGCACTTCCACGACCTGCACCAACTCGTGGTGGGCGACCACATCTACGTCGAGACGGCCGACGGCTGGTACCAGTACACCTTCCGCAACCTCGAGTACGTGCGCCCCACCGGTGTCGGCGTGCTCAACGCCGTGCCCCAGGCCGACGGCATCGACGCGACCGAGAGCTACATCACGCTCACGACGTGCAACCCGTTCTTCTCCACCGCCGAGCGGCTCATCGCCTACGGCACCTACGACTCCTTCTACCCGCGAGCCGGCGGCGTGCCCGCCGAGATCGCCTCGAACGTGATCGGAGCGGGCTGATGTACGCGGCGTTGTGGCGGGCTCTGCCCGGACCGTGGTTCGTGCGGGTGCTCATCCTGCTCGTCGCGGTGGCCGCGATCCTCGCGGCGCTCGTGTTCTGGGTCTTCCCCTGGGTCGACACCCTCGTCGCTCCGGAAGACGTCGTGGTCACCGAATGACGCGCGTCCTCGTCCTCGACAACTACGACTCGTTCGTCTACACGCTCGACGGCTACCTTCAGCAACTCGGCGCGGAGACCGACGTCGTGCGCAACGACTCGTTCGCGGCGACGGACGCCGCGACGCGCATCGCGGAGTACGACGCGGTGCTCATCTCCCCCGGTCCGGGAACGCCGGCCGCCGCGGGCGTCTCCATCCCCGTCGTGCACGCCGCGCTCGCCGCCGGATCGCCGCTGCTCGGAGTCTGCCTCGGACATCAGGCGATCGCCGAGGCGCTCGGTGCGACGGTGACCCACGCCGACGAGCTCATGCATGGCAAGACGTCGCTCATCGAGCACGACGGCAGCGACTTCTACGAGGGGGTGCCGCAGCCGTTCCGCGCGACGCGGTACCACTCGCTCGCGGTCGTCGACGGCACCGTGCCCGACGAGCTCGAGGTCACCTCGCGCACCTCCGGCGGGGTGATCATGGGACTACGGCACCGCTCGGCACCGGTCTTCGGCGTGCAGTTCCATCCGGAGTCGGTGCTCACCGAGGGCGGCTACCGCATGCTCGGCAACTGGCTCGCCGACTCGGGGCTGCCCGAAGCTGCGGAGCGCGCGGTCGCGCTCAGCCCGCTCGTCAAACTGGGGTAGCCGCGACACGGGTCTCGACACGCCGCCATCGACGGCTACTCGACGGCCGAGGGGCGGCGTGCTCAGCCGTTGCAGAAGCGGAGCGTCACCGCGGTGCCCTGCGCGACCTCGCCGATCACCGACTGCTCGGTGACCGCGCCACCCGTGCACGACGTGTCGGGCTGGATGTTGACGGGCAGCTGGAGGCTGCCCCCCGAGAGTTGCGAACGGGCGGACGCGATCGGCTGGCCCTTCACGTCGGGCACGAGCACGAGCCCGTTCGACACGACGAGGTCGACGACCGTGCCGACCTTCACCTCGGTCGCCGTGGTGACGATCTCGGTGCTGCCGTCGATCATGACGCCCATGACGATTCCACTCGCGACGTTGGGCGAGTAGGCGACGGTGGTCGCGCCGTAGGTGAGCTCGAGTTCCGCGATCTTGGCCTGCGCTGCCTCCTGCGTCTGGAAGACGAGCCCCGGGAGCGTGACCGGCTGGGGTCCGGAGGAGACGACGAGCTCGATCGTCGTGTCCGGGCCGACGCGGATGCCTTCTTCGGGCGTCTGCTCCATCACGATGCCTTCGGCGACATCCTCGGACGACTCGGTGCGCTGTGAGGTGGTGAGTCCGAGTTCCTGGAGTTCGGCGACCGCGTCGTCGACCTGGGCTCCGACGACGTTCGGCACCTCGACGGCGGCACCCGCGCCGACGAGCTGCTCCGACTGGAGCGAGAAGATCCAGACGCCGGCGGCGACGAGGATGACGAGGAACATCGAGATGCCCGCCCAGATCCAGGCGACGGGCGGTCGGCTCTGCGTGCGGGGGACGCCGTCGTCGCCGTCGTCGTCGGAGAGGCGGCGGAGGGCCGCCTCGGATGCGGCGGTCGAGGCGGGGTTCACCCCGAAGAGGGTCGACGTGAAGTCTTCGCCCACGGGCGCGCGATCGACGGCCTTTCCGCTCACCGCAGCCTCGAGGTCGTGCTTGAAGTCGCCCGCGGTCTGGAAGCGCTCGAAGCGGTCTTTCGCGAGCGCGTGCAGCACGACCGCGTCGAGGGCGGGCGTGACGGCCGGGTTGATCCGGCTGGGAGGCGTCGGTGCCTCGCTCACGTGCTGGTACGCGGTGGCGACCGCGGTCTCGCCCTGGAAAGGCGGACGACCGGTGAGCAGTTCGTAGAGCACGACGCCGGTCGAGTAGAGGTCGGTGCGGGCATCCACGGATTCACCGCGGGCCTGCTCGGGCGAGAAGTACTGGGCGGTGCCGAGAATGGCACTCGTCTGCGCGACCGTCGCCGACGAGTCGGAGATCGCCCGCGCGATGCCGAAGTCCATGACCTTCACCTGGCCGGTGGAGGTGACCATCACGTTGCCGGGCTTGATGTCGCGGTGCACGACACCGGCGCGGTGCGAGTACTCGAGGGCGGTGAGGATGCCGTCGACGACGTGCACGGCCTGCTCGGCGGGCAGAGGACCTTCGGCGACGAGGTCTTTGAGCAGGCGGCCCTCCACGTGCTCCATGACGATGAACGGAACCTGGAGCTCGCGGCCGGCCGAGTCGCGGGCGATCTCCTCGCCGGCGTCGAAGACGCGCACGATCGTCGGGTGCGCCATGCGGGCGGCGGCCTGCGCCTCCTGGCGGAAGCGGGTGCGGAACGCCGGGTCGTTTGCGAGCGAGGGCTTGAGCAGCTTGATGGCGACGCGGCGGCCGAGGCGGGCGTCGAGTCCGACGTGCACGTCGGCCATACCGCCGCGGCCGAGGAGCTCGCCGATCTGATACCGGCCCGCGAGCAGGCGCGGTCCCGCGGAGGTGTCGGTCACCGTGTCAGTGTAACCGCGAGACCGTCACGGTCAGCTGACGGTGATCGAGAGCTGCGGCGACGACGACGACGGAGGCATGTCGGCTCCGCACAAGGCGACGTAGCTGAGCGTGGCGGTGCCGCTGTCCTGCACGATGAACCCGAGCTCCGTGACGCCGGCGCTGACCTCGTTGCCGCCGGCGAGGTTGCCGTTGCTCGTGGTGAACCGGTAGCCGCTCAGCGACGTGCCGCTCGGACATCCCGCGTACGCGGACCAGCTGATCGTGACCTCGTCGTTCGGGGCCACGGGGCCCGCCGGGGTCGCCGTGAGCGCGCCCGGCGCCGGCGGGGAGCCGACCGCGCTGTAGACACGCACCTCGATCTCGCGGCCCTTCTGCAGGTTGCCTTCGGGGTTGATGCTCACCACCCGACCGACGTCACCGGGGGTCGGTGCCGCGGGTCCGGGCACCTGCTTGACCCCGAAGCCGAGCTCGATGAGCGCGTCGCGCGCCTCCTCGTAGGTGAGCCCCACATAGTCGTCGCCGTCGATGTTGACCAGGTTGCTCGACGGTGTCGTCGACGGGGTGACCGGCGGAGAGCTGCTCGAGCCGGTGGGCGGCGGGGTCTCGTCGCCGCCACCGGTGTTCGGCACGACGAGGAGCACGATGATGATCGCGACGAGGGCGACCGCGAGCACCGACACGGCGGCGACGAGCGGCCAGGTCCACGGGCTGCGTCGGCGGTCGGCGATCGGCTGCTCGGCGGTCGTGCCGCGGGCGTCGCCGGAGGGGAGCACGCGCGTGACGGCGCTCGTCGCGCCACCGGCACCGAGCACCTGGGTGAACGTCGCCTCGCGGCCCGCGATGCCGGGGACCGCGGCCTCCGCGCCCGCGATGTCGCCGCGGCGCAGGGCCTGGGCGGCACGCGCGAGATGCGCAGCCGTCTGCGGCCGATCGGCCGGCTTCTTCGCGATGCACGCGTAGACCAGGTTGCGCACGGGCTCCGAGATCGTCACGGGAAGGTCGGGCGGCGCCTCGTTGATCTGCGCCATCGCGATCGCGACCTGCGATTCGCCCGTGAACGGGCGTCGCCCCGCGAGGGCTTCGTAGGCGACGATGCCGAGGCTGTAGACATCCGTGGTCGGTGATGCCGGCGTGCCACTCGCCTGCTCGGGCGACAGATACTGCACGGTGCCCATGACCTGGCCGGTCGCCGTGAGCGGCACCTGATCGGCGATGCGCGCGATGCCGAAGTCGGTGATCTTGACCCGACCCTCGGGCGTGATGAGGAGGTTGCCCGGCTTGATGTCGCGGTGCACGAGTCCGGCCTGGTGGGCGGCCTGGAGCGCCGATGCCGTCTGGGCGACGTAGTCGAGCACCTTGTCGGTGGGCAGCACACGCTCGCGCTCGAGAATCGTGGAGAGCGCTTCGCCGGGCACCAGTTCCATCACGAGGTAGGCGGAGCCGTCCTCCTCGCCGTAGTCGAAGACGTTCGCGATGCCCTCGTGGTTCACGAGCGCGGCGTGGCGTGCTTCGGCGCGGAACCGCTCGAGGAAGCCGGGGTCGCCGAGGTACTCGTCCTTGAGGATCTTGATCGCGACCGTACGTCCGATGACCAGGTCGGTCGCCTGCCACACCTCGCCCATGCCGCCGATGGCGACGCGCGAGGAGAGCTGGTACCGGCCGCCGAAGGTGAGGCCATTGGTAGGTCTCATCTGTTCAACACCGCCTCCATGACCTGCTTCGCGATCGGTGCCGCGATCAGGTTCCCGAACCCCGTGGACCGATCCTCGATCACGACCGCGATAGCGACCTGGGGGTCGTTCGCGGGCGCGAACCCGGTGAACCACAGGGTGTAGGGCTCGCCCGGGCCGTTCTCTGCCGTCCCGGTCTTCCCTGCGACCTCGACACCGTCGATTCTGGCATTGTTCGCGACGCCATTGGCGACGCCTTGCACCATCATCTGGGTCATCGTCGCCGAGGTCTCCGGGCTGATCGGGGTCGAGAACGTCTTGGGCTGGAACTCCTGGAGCACCGAGAGGTCGGGCGCGACGATGCTCTCGACGATGGTCGGCTGCATGAGCACTCCCCGGTTGGCGATCGCGGCGGACACCATCGCCATCTGCAGCGGCGACGTGCGCACGTTGGCCTGCCCGAAGCCGGTGAGCCAGACCTGGGCCTCGTCGTTGTCCTCGATCTGCGGATACACGCTCGGCTCGACGCGCATCGGGATGCCGAACTCCTGTCCGAAGCCGAACTGCTGGGCCTGCTCGCGGATGGCGTCCTGTCCGAGGGCACCGGCCAGCTGCGCGAACGTGGTGTTGCACGAGAGCCGCAGCCCCGTGGCGATCGACGCCGTCTCCGCACCGCCGCACGTTCCATCGGCGGAGTTCGAGATCGGGGTCGACGTGCCCGGGAGGTCGAGCGACGGCGGGTTCGGGAACTCACTCTCGGGGGAGTACTGCCCGCTCTCGAGAGCCGCGGCCGTGACGACGAGCTTGAACACCGAGCCGGGTGGATTGAGGTCGCCCGCGATCGCGCGGTCGACGAGCGGGTCGTTCGGGTCGGCGTCGAGCGCGTCGTAGGTCGCTTCGACGGCGTCGGGGTCGAGCACCGCGAGTCCGTTGGGGTCGTACGTGGGTTTCGAGACGAGGGCGAGGATGGCACCCGTCTCCGGGTCGAGCGCGACGATGGCGCCGCGCTCGTCACCGAGTGCATCCCAAGCCGCCTGCTGCACGACCGGGTCGATGGTCAGTTCGACGGCCGAGCCCTGCGGGTCCTGCCCGGTGAGGATCGCGTTGAGGCGCGCGAGGAACTGGGCGTCGGAGTCGCCGGTGAGGTAGGAGTTGAGCTCGTGCTCGAGGCCGCCCGTCGAGGGCAGCACGGTGAAGAAGCCCGTGACGGTCGAATAGAGCTCCCCCGCCGGGTAGACCCGCTGGTAGTTGTAGCGACTGTCGACCCGCTCGGAGTAGGCGATCGGTTGACCGTCGACGAGGATCGGGCCGCGCTGCGAGTCGAAGCTCGCGTAGAGCACGCGGGCGTTGCGGCCGTCGGACTTGAGGTTGCCCTGCTGGAACACCTGGATGATGCTCGACGACGCGAAGAGCGCGACGAACATCAGCACGACCAGGATGGAGACGCGACGTAGTTCTCTGTTCATGGCTACTCGAGCACCAGCCTCGGTTGCGCGCGCACGGAGTCGGAGATGCGCACGAGCAGCGCGACGATGACCCAGTTCGCGACGAGCGAGGAACCGCCGGCGGCGAGGAACGGCGTCGTGAGTCCGGTGAGCGGGATGACGCGCGTGACGCCGCCGACGACGATGAAGACCTGCAGGGCGACGACGAACGAGAGGCCGACGCCGAGAAGGCGGCCGAAGTCATCCTGACCCGCGAAGCCGATGTGGAAGCCGCGCGAGACGAACACGAGGTAGAGCACGAGCAGCGCGAACAGTCCGATCAGCCCGAGCTCCTCGCCGAGGCTCGCGATGATGAAGTCGCTCTCGGCGAGCGGGGTGATGTCGGGGTTGCCGCGTCCGAGCCCGGTGCCGACGAGGCCGCCGTCGGCGAGGCCGAAGAGTCCCTGGGCGAGCTGGTAGCTCCCGCCGCCCTGGGCATAGAGGTCGGGATCGAAGGTGTTGAGCCAGCCGTAGAAGCGGCCGCCGACGTACTGCAGCGTCTGCGAGGCGACCCACGCCCCACCGACGAAGAGCACGACTCCGAGCACCACCCAGCCCGCCCGGCCCGTGGCGACGTAGATCATGACGAGGAACAGGCCGAAGTAGAGCAGACCGGAGCCGAGGTCGCGTTGGAAGACGATGACCGCCATCGAGAGCGCCCAGAACACGAGGATGGGCCCGAGGTCACGCAAGCGCGGGAAGGTGACGCCGAGCACCTTGCGCCCGACGATGCTGAGCGAGTCGCGCGCAGTGACCAGGTAGCCGGCGAAGAACACCGCGAGGGCGATCTTCGCGATCTCGCCGGGCTGGAAGGTGGCGATGCCGAGACCGATCCAGGCCTGTGCGCCGTTCACGTTGCGCCCGATGATCGGCAGGAACGGCAGCACGAGCAGCGCGATCGCGACGAAGCCCGCGACGTAGCGGTAGCGCTGCAGCGCCCGGTGGTTGCGCACGACGATCAGCACGGCGGCGGCCGAGGCGACCGCGATCGCCGACCAGGCGACCTGCCGCACGCCGAAGGCGTCCCAGCCGAGGTAGCCCTCCGCGATGTCGAGGCGTGTGATCTCGGCGATGCCGAGGAGGTTGAGCAGCGTCGCGATGGGCACCAGGAACGGGTCGGCCTCTGCCGCGACGACGCGCAGCACGACGTGCAGCACGAGGACGAGCACCGAGAAGCCGATCACGAGCCCGAGCACACCCGGGTCGACGCGGCCGAGGGCTCCGAGCTCGGCGAGGATGAGCGCGCAGACGCCGATCCCGATCGCGACGACCAGCAGGGCCAGCTCGAGGTTGCGGCGACGCGCGGGGGCGCGGAGACGGATGCGGATCGACCCCGTGAAGGTCGACGGCGAGCCGCTCGACTCGATCGGCGGGCTCGACACGACGCCCGTTCCCTGCCCGGTGGCGGCGTTCACGGCACGGCGCTCACGGTGTCACGCTCGATTCGGCGGCGCGGCTGAGGCGATCGAGGATGTCGTGGGCGTCGCGCAGGTCGTCGGCGTTGATCGTCGCCTCGACTTGCTGGCGCTGGAACGGCGGGAGGTCGTCAACGAGCAGCTGCGACGTCTGTTCGACATGCGACAGGGCGATCGGTCCGATGTTCTGCTGCACGCCCTGGAAGATCGCGACGCGGCCGTCGTCGGTGGCGCCGACGTAGTAGTGCGTCTGCGTCCACTGGTAGGCGAGCACGATGGCCGCGACGATCGCCGCGACGACGACGAGGGTGCCCACGAGCCAGGTGATGCGACGCCGGCGGGCGCGCCGACGGTCTTCCTCGATGAGCTGCTCGAGGAACTCCTCGCGCTCGGGCTCGAAGTGCGCGTCTTCCGGTTGCGCGGCCTTGAGCGGGTGGAGCAGCAGGGTGGGGAGACGGATGGGGCGCCGCTCGTTCTCCGAACCCTCGAACATGAGGGGTGCGGCGGCCGAGCCCACGAATCCGAGGGGTTCCGGGAGGTCGGCGCCGGGATCGTCGGCGTCGATGTCGGCGATGATCACCGTGACGTTGTCGGGGGCGCCGTGGTCGAGGCTCTCCTTGACCAGGCGGTCGGCGGCACCCTGCGAGGTGCGTACGGTCGCGAGGATCTGGCTGATCTTGTCTTCGGAGACGTAGCTCGAGAGCCCGTCGGAGCACAGCAGCCAGCGGTCGCCTGCCCGCGTGTCGAGGATCTTGGTGTCGATCTCGGGGGCGGCGTCGACATCCCCCAACACACGCATGAGCACCGAGCGACGCGGATGCACGGCCGCCTCCTCGGGCGTGATGCGCCCGGAGTCGACGAGGCGCTGCACGAACGTGTGGTCGGCGGTGACCTGCTCGAGCTTGCCGTCGCGGAAGAGGTAGATGCGCGAGTCGCCGATGTGAGCGAGCGCGACCTGGTTGCCGACCCGCAGGATGCCCGAGACGGTCGTACCCATGCCGGTGAGCTCGCTGTGCTCGAAGACGGTCTCGGCGAGGAGCGAGTTCGCCGCGATGAGGGCCGACTGCAGCGCCGACTCCGCGTCGACCGCCGCGGCGAAGGCTTCGTCGGCTTCGGCGATGCGCTTGGTGGCGATCGCCGACGCCACGTCGCCGCCCGCGTGGCCGCCCATCCCGTCGGCGACGACGAACAGGTGGCGCCCGGCGTATCCGGAGTCCTGGTTGTTGGAGCGGATCTTGCCGACGTGCGAGACCGCGGCGCTCAGTTGCGTCGCCATGCCTACCGCCGCAGCTCGAACGTCGTCGTGCCGATCGTCACCGGGGTGCCCGGGGGGATGGCCGTCGGGAGTGTGACCCGCACGCCGTCGAGGAAGGTGCCGTTGGTCGAGTCGAGGTCTTGGATGACCCAGTTCGCATCCCACAGCATGAGGCGCGCGTGGTGAGTCGAGGTGTAGTCGTCGCGGATGACGAGCCCCGACTCGCTCGACCGCCCGATCGTGAGCTGCTCGCCGGGCAGGTCGATCTCCATGCCTTCGCGCGGTCCGCTCGTGATCACGAGTCGCGTCGGGGTGTCGTCGTCGGCGGCGGGCTCGGCACGGCGCACCGGCTCGGCAGCCGGGGATGCCGTGGGCGCCGAGCGGGCGGGCGCGGTCGGTGCGGGGGCCGTCTCCTGCGGTGCGGGCGCCGGAAGGCGGCGGGCGCGCTGACCGAACAGGTCGGAGCGGAGCGAGTAGATGACGAAGAAGACGAAGCCCCACAGCAGCAGCAGGAAGGCCAGCTGCAGCACGAGGAGGGTCAGTTCGCTCATCACATCACCTACCGGAGATCTGCGAACTGGTCGACGTCGGCGGCTTGGGCGAGCACCCGGAAGACGATACGCGTTCGGCCGATCTCGATCACCGAATCGGCGGGAAGCGGTGCCTTCGTCACCGGCTGACCGTTGAGCTTCGAGCCGTTGGTCGAGCCGAGGTCGTTGACCTGCCCGCGCGTGCCGTCCCAGAGGATCTCGATGTGCTGGCGCGACGTGCCCGAATCGTCGATCGTGATGTCGGCATCCGAACCCCGACCGATGACCGTGCGCGACTTCGCGAGCGGATAGCGTTTGCCGCCGATGTCGAGCACGGGATTCCAGGCGACCTCGCCCTTCACGTTCTGCGACTCGATGCGCACCGTGCCCTCGGCGATGGCGGGGTCGAGCACGAGCTTGATCGAGATGCCGCCGGCGAAGGCGTAATGCTGCGCCTTCGCGTGCCGCTGCACGAGTTCGGTGAGCTCGTCGATGAGCGCGGGACCGACCTCGGTCATGCGCGCGTGGTCGGCTCGGCTCAGGCGCACCGAGAAGCGGTTGGGCACGAGGATGCGGTCGCGCGCGACCACGGCGGCCTTCGTGTCGAGCTCGCGGCGGAGGGCGGCCGCCACCTCGAGGGGCTGCAGACCGCTCTTGAAGGCCCTCGCGAACGCGCCGTTGACGACGCGCTCGAGTCCTTTCTCGAAGCTGTCGAGGATCCCCACGCGGCCCCTTCGGAAGCTGGACGGCACCCTTGTGGGGGCCGTGGCGGTCAGGTCGATGTTAGTCGGGCCGCCCGGGGAAGCCGATGTGAGCACGCCCGTGATACCGTTGCGGTCGCGCGCGAGTGGCGGAATGGCAGACGCGCTGGCTTCAGGTGCCAGTACTCGTAAGGGTGTGGGGGTTCAAGTCCCCCCTCGCGCACCACCTCGAAAAGCCCCGGCTCTCTGGTTCTCAGAGGCCGGGGTTTCTCGTCGACCGGCCTGTCGTCAGTCCGCCGACAGCACCCGCGTGGCACCGGCGGCCGGAACCGTGGCGAGCAGCTCCGCACCGCGCGCCGACGTCACCACGGTCGCGAAGTCGGCGAGGTCGCCGATGCGCCCGAGGTGCCGCTGCCCCACCTTGGAACCGTCGGCGACGAGGATCGCCGACCCGGAGCTGCGCAGCATCGCGCGTTTCACCTCGGCCTCCGGCAGGTTGACGTTCGTGACGGCACCCTGCCGGTCGATCCCGTTGCAGCCGAGGATGGCGACATCGACGTGCAGGTCGGCGAGCGTCGCCGACGCGACGGGATCGACGAGTGAGTGCTGCAGCGGCCGCAGGGTGCCGCCCGTGACGACGACCGTGAAGCGCGGGATGGCGGGCTCGAGCGCGAGCGCGATGCCGAGCCCGTTGGTGACGACGACGAGGTCGGTGAGGTCGGTGCGGGCGACGAGGGCTCGGGCGACGGCGAGCACGGTCGAGCCGACATCGAGCAGGATGCTGCTGCCGTTCTCGACGAGCGCGGCGGCGGCGCGTCCGATGGCCCGCTTCTGCTCCGCCTCCCGTCGCGAGGTGGCCTCGACACTCGCCTCGCGCTGCTCGCTGCGCACCGCCATCGCACCGCCGTGCACCCGCCGCACGCGCCCGGCGTCGTCGAGCGCCTGGAGGTCGGCGCGGATGGTGACCTCGCTCACGCCGAGCGCGCCGGCGGCCTCCGAGACCCGCAGGAACCCGTCGACGGCGACGAGCGCCTCGAGTCGCTCGCGCCGGGATGCGGCGAGCTCGTCCATCCGACTCCTTTCGAAACCGCAAGAGTGTCTTCGATACCGTAACGCGCATGAGCTGGCTCGTCACCGGCGGCGCCGGCTACATCGGATCCCACGTCGTCCGCGCGCTGAAGGACGCAGGCATCCCGGCGGTCGTGATCGACGACCTCTCGACGGGTCGCGCGTCGTTCGTCCCCGCCGGGGTGCCGCTCGTCGAGGGGTCGATCCTCGATCAGGAGCTGGTCGAGAAGGTGCTCGCCGGGCATGCCGTGCGCGGCGTCATCCATGTCGCGGGCTTCAAGTACGCAGGAGTCTCGGTCGAGCGTCCGCTGCACACCTACGAACAGAACGTCGAAGGCACGCGCTCGCTGCTCGCCGCGATGCAGGCGCGGGGCGTCGACAGGATCGTCTTCTCGTCGAGCGCCGCCGTGTACGGGACGCCCGACATCGACCTCGTCACCGAGCAGACTCCGAAAGCGCCCGAGTCGCCCTACGGCGAGTCGAAGCTGATCGGCGAATGGCTGCTGCGCGACCAGGCCGTCGCGACCGGGCTGCGCCACACGTCGCTGCGCTACTTCAACGTCGTCGGCTCGGGGCCGGACGGCGTGTACGACGTGAGCCCGCACAACCTCATCCCGAAGGTGTTCGAGGCGCTCCTCGCGGTTCGCACCCCGTCGATCAACGGCGACGACTACCCGACGCCCGACGGCACGAACGTGCGCGACTACCTGCACGTGACAGACCTCGCGCTCGCCCACGTGGCCGCGGCTCGTCGGCTCGACGCCGGTGAGCCGCTCGAGCCCGCCTACAACCTCGGCTCGGGCGACGGCTCGTCGGTGCGGCAGGTGATGGATGCCGTGGCACGCGCCACGGGGATCGAGTTCACGCCCGGGATCGCACCGCGTCGCCCGGGGGACCCGGCGAGGATCGTCGCGTCGGGCGACCTCGCGACGCGCGACCTCGGCTGGGCGATGCGGTACACGCTCGACGAGATGGTCGCGAGCGCCTGGGCGGCGCGCAGCATCAACGCGTGATGCCGCGGCGTCCGGATTGGCCCGCGCTCAATATTGTACGACCGCATAATTTGGGGGTATGACCGCCGTCGAACCACCCCCCGGCCAAAGGCCCGACCCGATCTACGGCACCGGCGCCACCCTCACCGAGAAGAACCTCGCCCGCGTGACGGGCCTGGTCGGCGCAGTCGTCGTGTGCGGCCTCGTCGGCCTGACCGACGCGGAGGCGTGGGCGCCGTGGCAGTACGCCGTCGCAGCCGTGCTCGCGTTCGATCTCGTCGGCGGCGTCGTGGCCAACGCCCTCGCGCCGGCCAAACGCGAACACGCGCGGCCCGACCGCCCGGGAGACGGGATGCTGGTGCGGCTCGTGCGCCGACCGATCGCGTTCAGCGCGTTGCACGTGCAGCCGATCCTCGTCGGCCTGCTCTTCCCCGGAACGGTCTGGTGGTGGGGCGTCGCGTGCTACGCGATCGTGCTGCTCGCCGTCGTGGCCGTGCGGCGGGTGCCGACGGCGCTCGCCCGGCCCACCGCTCTCGGGTTCGCCGCCGCCGTCGCGCTCGTGTCGCCCGCCCTCGGGAGTCCCGTCGGGTTCGCCTGGCTGCCCGTCGTGATGGCGCTCAAGCTCGTCGTCGCCCACGCCGTGCCGTCCGACGTCGAGACCGCACATCGCGGGGCGGTGCACGCATGAGCCGGCACCTGCTCGTGACGGGCGGTTCGCGCGGCATCGGGGCCGAGATCGTGCGCGGCGCCGTCGCCGTCGGCGACCGCGTCACGTTCACCTACCGCGACCGGGCGGATGCCGCGGACGCCCTCGTCACCGAACTCGGCCCCGCGACGCGCGCCGTGCAGGGCGACGTCGCGACGCTCGACGCGGAGTCGCTCGTCGCCGACGCGGTGGACGCGTTCGGCCCGCTCGACGTGCTCGTCAACAACGCAGGCGTGACGGGGCCGCTGGGCCCGTTCGCCGAACTCGACGACGACGTGCTGCGCCGCATCTTCGAGGTCAACGTGTTCGGGATGCTGCGGCTGAGCCGCGCCGCCGTCGGCCACTGGCGCGCGACGGGCCGGGCAGGTGTCATCGTCAACGTCGGCTCGATCGCCGCGGCGACGGGCGCTCCGGGGGAGTACATCGCCTACGCCGGGTCGAAGGCCGCGCTGGAGTCGATCACGCGGGGGCTCGGGCGCGAGCTCGCGTCGGACGGCATCCGGGTCGTCGCGATTGTGCCGGGCACGACCGACACCGAGATCCACGCCACCGCTGGAGACCCTGACCGTCCCGCTCGCGTCGCGACCCGGGTGCCGCTCGGCCGGGTGGCGCGACCGGGCGAGATCGCCGAGGCGGTGCTCTGGGCATCGTCGGAGCGCGCCTCCTACGTGACGGCCACGTCGATCACCGTCGCCGGCGGACTCTGATGGGCATCGAGCGCGGGGAGCGGCGACGGGAGGAGTTGCTCCGCGCCGCGACGACGTGTCTCGTCCGCGACGGCTGGGCCGGACTCACACACCGCCGGGTCGCCGAGGGGGCGGGCGCCACCGTCGGGCTCGTGCGCTACCACTTCGGCAGCCTCGGCGGACTCCGCACGGCGCTCGCCACCGAGGTGAGCACGGTGCTCATCGCACCGTTCGCGGACGCGCTCGTCGTGACCCGCTCGACGGAGGAGCTCGTCGCGACGACGACGGCCCTCGTACGCGAGGCACTCGCCGACCGCGACGGCGGCATCCTGCTCGCGCAGATCGTGCTCGGCTCTGCGCATTACGCCGACGTCGCCGCGATCGTCACGGCGTCCCTGGAGGGGTCGCTCGCGGCGCTCGCATCCCACCTCGAAAGTCTCGATCCCGCCCGCACGTCGACGACGGCGCGCGAGGCCGCCGAGCTGCTCCTCGCGGCGATCGACGGGCTCATGCTGCGCGGGATCGCGCGCCCGGGGGCGGTCGTGCCGCCGATCGAACCTCTCGTCCGCGCCATTCTCGCCCCCTGAGGCGACCGCAGTTCGACCTCGTCCCCGGCGACACCCCGTCGTCTCGGGCGGATCGCTCGCCGGCCTGCTCTCGGTGTACTCGCTCTCGAAGCAGTCGAACCTCGCGGGCTACCGCGCGGCGTTCGCAGCCGGCGACCCGGCGTTGATCGCCCGCCTCCTCGACGCGCGACTGCACCTCGGCATGTGGCCGCCCGCGCCGCAGCAGGCGGCGATGGTCGCCAGGTACGGTTCTCGCTCACCGCTCCGGGTGTCGCGATCGCCGCCGCGGCGGAGCGGCTGCGATCGCTCTGAACCCGCCCGGGGGTCGGCAACTCAGGAGATCCGCGTCTGAGGCTCCGCTGGCGGTTGCATTCGGCACGAACCTCCTGAGTTGCATCCCACCGAGGGGTGTCCAGGGCGGCTAGGCGGGTGGTGGCGGTGGCGTGATCGCCGGCTCGGCCTTCTTCGCGGGCACGGTGCGCCGGATGAGGAACCCGAACGCCAGCGCCACGAAGAACATGAGCACCCCGTAGATCGCCGCCGGAAGCGACATCTCGACGCTGCCGATGACGGTCTGCGCGATCACGATCGCGAGGGTCGCGTTGTGGATGCCGATCTCGAACGAGCTCGCGACCGCCTGACGCGGCTCGACCCGGAAGAGGCGCGGCACGAAGAAGCCGATGGTGAGCGAGAGCACGCAGAACAGCACCGTGATCCCCGCGAGGCTCGCGAGGTTGGGGAAGAACAGGTCGCGGTTGGAGATGATCGCACCGACGATGACGACGGCGAGGATGATCATCGACGCGATGCGCACGGGCTTGTCCATCTTGTCGGCGAAGGCCGGGGCGAAGCGCCGCACGATCATGCCGAGCACGACGGGGCCGAGCACGATGAGGAAGACCTCGACGGCCTTGCTGAACTGGATGCCGAGGCCCTCCGACTCGGGGAGGAACACCGAGATCGCGAAGTTCGTGAGCAGCGGCAGCGTGAACAGCGCGACGATCGAGTTGATCGCCGTGAGCGTCACGTTGAGGGCCACGTCGCCGCGGAACAGGTGCGAGTAGAGGTTGGCGGTCGTGCCTCCCGGGCTCGCGGCGAGGAGAACCATGCCGACCGCGAGGATCGGCGGCAGTTGGAACAGCACGACGAGCCCGAAGCACAGCGCGGGCAGCAGCACGAGCTGGCAGACGAGCGCGACGACCACCGCCTTCGGATGCTTCCCCACCCGGGCGAAGTCGGCGGGGGTGAGCGAGAGGCCGAGCCCGAACATGATGATGCCGAGGGCGACCGGGAGTCCGATGGTTGTCAACGCTGACATGACGACATCGTGGCAGAGCCGAGCGCTCAGCGGCAGCATCTAACGTGGACGGGTGATGACCGTCACGGCCTACGCCGCCGCCTCCCCCACCGCCGACATCCTGCCCACCACGATCGAGCGACGGGACGTCGGCTCGTCCGATGTGCTCATCGAGATCCGGTACGCGGGCATCTGCCACTCCGACATCCACACGATCCGCGGCGACTGGGGTCCGCAGACCTACCCGCAGACCGTGGGACACGAGATCGCCGGCATCGTCGCCGCGGTCGGTTCCGACGTGACCATGTGGGCTGTCGGCGACCGGGTCGGGGTCGGCTGCATGGTCAACTCGTGCCGCGAGTGCGAGAACTGCAAGGCCGGGCTCGAGCAGTACTGCTGGAACGGCAACATCCAGACCTACGGCGGGGTCGACCGTGACGGCACGGTGACGCAGGGCGGCTACTCGACGCACATCGTCGTCGACCAGGACTTCGTGCTGCGCATCCCGGAGTCGCTCGACCTGGCCGTCGTCGCGCCGCTGCTGTGCGCCGGCATCACCACGTACTCGCCGCTCCAGCACTGGCGCGCCGGCCCGGGTCGCAAGGTGGCGGTCGTCGGGATGGGCGGCCTCGGCCACCTCGGCGTGAAGATCGCCGCGGCTCTCGGTGCCGAGGTGACGGTGCTCTCGCAGACGCTGTCGAAGGAGGCGGACGGTCGCGCCTTCGGTGCGGTGCACTACTACGCGACGAGCGACCCGGACACGTTCGAGAAGCTGAAGAACGGCTTCGACCTGATCCTGAACACCGTCTCGGCCGAGCTCGACATGGCGGCGTACCTGAAGCTGCTGCGCCTCGACGGTGTGCTCATCAACGTCGGCGCCCCGGCCGAGCCGCTGCCCATCCAGGTGTTCACGCTGTTCGGCAACCGCCGGTCGTTCGCCGGCTCGAGCATCGGCGGCATCCGCGAGACGCAGGAGATGCTCGACTTCTGCGCCGACAAGGGCATCGTGCCCGAGACCGAGCTGATCGCCGCCGACGGGATCAACGACGCCTGGGCGCGCGTGCTGAGCTCCGACGTGCGCTACCGCTTCGTCATCGACGTCGCGACGATGGCGGAGCCGGCTCAGCTCGGGTAGGTCAGCCCGATCTGTCGCCGCACCTCGTCGAGGGTCTCCATGATGCCGACGGTCTCCGCCGGCGGCAGGATCTCTCCCGTGAGCTCCCCCGACGCGACGATGCGCTCCAACTCCGCGGCCTGGAACTGCATGCCGCGTCCGTCGACGGTCTCGTCGAAGCGCTCGACGACCTCGCCGCCTTTGTCGTAGCGCGTGAAGCCGACGGGGGTGTACCAGACCGACTCGATCTCGATGCGGCCTTCGGTGCCGACGATCGCCGCGCGGTTCGGCCCGGTGCCGCTCATCTGCGTCTGCAGCACGGCATGCGCGCCCGACGGGTAGCCGAGGATGATCGCGGTCTCGCGGTCGACACCCGCGTCGGTCAGCGTGGCATGGGCCAGCACCGTCGAGGGGGCGCCGAAGACGTCCCACGCGAACGACACGGGGTAGATGCCGAGGTCGAGCAGGGCGCCGCCGCCGAGCTCGGGCTTGTACATGCGCTCGACGTGCTCGTTGTTCTGGTCGTGGTCGGCGAGCAGGACGCGCACGTCGCCGAGCAGACCCTCGGCGAGGATCTCGCGGATGCGCACCATGTGCGGCAGCCAGCGGGTCCACATCGCTTCGAGGATGACGAGGTTCTTCGACGCGGCGAGGTCGACGATCGACCGGGCCTCGGCGGCATCCATCGTGAAGGGCTTCTCGACGAGCACATGCTTGCCGCCCTCGAGCGCGACGCGCGCGGCGTCGGCGTGGGTCGGATGCACCGTCGCGACGTAGATCGCGTCGACGTTCGGGTCGGCGGCGAGCTCCTCGTACGAGCCGTACGCCGTCGGCACGCCCATCTCGTCGGCCCATGCCTGCGCCTTGCCGAGCTCGCGGGCCGCGACCGCGACCACGTCGAAGTCGTGCAGCTTCATGTCCTTGACCTGGGCCTTGGCGATACCGCCCGCCCCGAGGATGCCCCAGCGAAGTCCGTTCTGCGTCATGGGTCCAGCATCCCACTCAGCGCCCAGTCGAGGATCCGCGGCCACGGCCCGAACCCCGACGCCGGAATGAGGTGGCCGCCGCCCGGCACGAGTTCGACCGGCACGGCCTGATCGATCGCGTACGAGGCGCGCACCCCGCCGGGCGCGTACTCGTCGCCCTCGCCCTCGAACACGTGCGTCTCCACCCCGGGGAGCGCGTCGATGCGCGGCGGGTGGTCGGTGAACGATGCGACGACGGTCGGCGCGAGCACTGAGGGCGCCGGGATCGCGACGAGTGCGACCCGGCGCACGAGCCCCGTCGACGCGCCGCGTGCGAGGCGCGTGAGCCAGAGGGATGTCGCCAGGCTGTGCACGATCAGGGTCACGGGTCGCTCCCCGCGGGTCACGAGCCCGTCGAGGAGGTGGAGCCATTCCTCGACATCCGGGGTGTCGGGATCCGGCAGCTGCGGATAGTCGACCTCGTAGCCGCGAGCGACGAGCTCGTCGAACAGCCAGTGCTCCCAATGGTCGGCGGGGCGACGGTTCTCCCAGCCGTGGACGATCACGAAGCGGGGGGAGACGGGCGGCATCCGTCGATCGTGCCGCACGGGAGTACCGTGGCGCCATGCTTCCGCTGCCGAACCTCGTCGCATTCCTGGCGGCGGCGGTCGTGCTCGTGATCATGCCCGGCCCGACCGTGCTCTTCGTCGTCGGCCGTTCGCTCTCCCTGGGGCGCCGCGGCGGGCTCCTCAGCGTGCTCGGCAACGCCCTGGGACTCATCCCGATCGTCGTCGCGGTGGCCTTCGGCGTGGGGGCTCTCATCGCGGAGTCGGTCGTCGTCTTCACGATCATCAAGTTCGCCGGGGCGGCCTACATCGTGTTCCTCGGGGTGCAGGCGATCCGGCATCGCGCCCGCGCCGCGGCGGCGGTCTCGGCCGGGGTCGCCCACCGGTCGGCGCGCCGGATGCTCGCGGAGGGATTCATCGTCGGCGTCACCAACCCGAAGACGATCGCGTTCTTCCTCGCGGTGCTGCCGCAGTTCGTCGCGCCGAGCGCCGGATGGGTGCCGGGCCAGCTGTTGCTGCTCGGCGGGCTCTTCATCGTGCTCGCCCTCGTCTCCGACGGCGCGTGGGCGCTCGCGGCGGGGTCGGCGCGCGACTGGTTCGCCCGCTCCCCGAAGCGCGTCGAGCGGCTCGGCGCGACCGGCGGGGTCATGATGATCGGCCTCGGCGGCGTACTCGCGCTCACCGGATCCTCGAAGTAACTCCGCGGTCGAGTAGCCCGCGCAGCGGGCGTGTCGAGACCTATTGCACCGGGATGGTGACCCGGTGGTGGCCCGTCGCCCCGTCGGGCACGACGCCCTGCTGCCGCGCGGTCTGCACCTCGCCGTCGACGCTCGTCGCGCGCACCGCGATCTCGTGGCTGCCCGCGGTCGCCTCCCAGAGGTAGCTCCACTGCACCCACGTGTCGACGTTGATCGCGGTCGCGAGCTGCGCCTCGCGCCACGGACCGTCGTCGACCGAGACCTCGACCTTGGCGATGCCGGTGTGCTGATGCCAGGCGACCCCCGCGACGACGGTCTCGCCGGCGACGACCGTGCCGCGCGGCACGTCGATGCGCGACGACAGCTTGATCGGGCCCCGCTCGCTCCAGCCGCGGTCGGTCCAGTAGGCGCGCGCGGCGTCGAAGCGCGTGACCTCGAGCTCGGTGACCCACTTCGTCGCCGAGACGTAGCCATAGAGCCCCGGCACGACGAGCCGCGTGGGGAAGCCGTGCTCGAGCGGCAGCGGCTCGCCGTTCATGCCGATCGCGAGGATCGCGTTGCGGTCGTCGGTGAATGCCTCGATCGGGCTCGACGCGGTGAACCCGTCGATGCTGCGCGACAACACCATGTCGGCGCGCGACGTCGGGCGCGCCTGGGCGAGCAGCTCGCGCAGCGGGTAGCCGAGCCAGCGGGCGGTGCCGATGAGGTCGCCGCCGACGACGTTCGACACGCACATGAGCGTCGTGACGCTCTCCTCGAGCGGCAGCGCGACGAGCTCGTCCCAGGTGAGCACGACCTCCTGCTCGACGAGCCCGTGGATGCGCAGGCTCCACGTCGACGGGTCGACGTTGGGCACCTGCAGCGCGGTGTCGATCCGGTAGAAGTCGGCATTCGGCGTGATGACGGGGGAGAGGCGCGGGATGCCGAGCTCGGCTCCCGCGGGAACGGGCGGCGCGTCGACGGCGGCGCGCGGCAGCGTGAACGTCTCGCGTACGGCGGTGACGGCGCGCGCTCCGGTCTGCAGGGCGAGGCCTCCGAGGGCGCCGAGCACGCCGATCGCCCCGGCACCGCCCGCCCAGGCGAGGAAGCGCCGGCGGGACGGGTCGCCCGCGGGGGCGTCGTCGCGCGGACGTCGGGCGAGCAGACCGGCCAGCCCGAGCACGGCCGCGACGGTCGCCGCCGTGGCGGGGACGGCATCCAGGATCGACGCGCCCTCGCGCGTCACCGCCGCGACGATGCCGAAGACGCCGCCCGCGACGATCAGCAGCCGAGCCACGATCGGTCGCCATGCGTGCAGGATGCCGGCGAGTGCGGCCAGTCCGACGAGCACGACCCCGATGCCGACGAGGAGGGCGACCTTGTCGGCGGTGCCGAAGATCGCGATGGCGGCATCCTTCGCCCACGGCGGTGCGAGGTCGATGAGCAGCGAGCCGACGACCACGACGGGGCTCGCGCGCGGCGCGAGGATCCCTGCGACGAGCTCGGCGAGTCCGAGGCCGAACGCCACCGCGGCGATGCCGGCGAGGGCTGCGAGCAGCCGGGGGCGTCTCATGACAGCACCCTACGCGCGGCATTCCGGGTCATGCCGGGGATTCGGAGCGATCGGCGTCGTCGCTCGGACCCGGTTCCGCGAGGTTGGACCCTGCACGAGGTGGGTCCCTCCTCGCTTGGCTGGAGCCGAGCGGCCGTCAGGGGTCAGGGCGTCAGGGCGTCGGGGTGCGGGCGTCGTACTCGCGGAAGGACTTCTGCGTCCGCACGAGCAGCGCGATGAGCCCGATGATGAGGATGCCGCCCAGCACGGGCGGGAACCAGAGGGCGACGGCGGTGGCGAAGACGCCGATGTAGAGGTCGCCGACGCGGGGGCCGCCGGCGACGACGACGGTGAAGATGCCCTGCAGTCGCCCGCGCATCCCGTCGGGTGCCGCCATGAGCAGCATCGTGCCGCGGAAGATCGCGCTGATCTCGTCGCTCGCACCCATGCCGAGCATCGCGAACGCCGCGATCCCGAGGGCGACGAAGTTGGCCTGGGTGATCTCCTCGCCGACCGGGGCGACCCAGCCTTCGGCGAGCGACCATTGCATCCCCAGCACCGCGAGTCCGAGCAGCAGCACGAAGCCGCCGTACACGGTGATCGCGCGGCCGACGGCGAGGCCGTGGCGGTGCACGTGGCCGACCGGCCCGCTGAACAGGCTCGCGAGGAAGGTGCCCACCGCCATCGCGGCGGTGAGGATGCCGACCGTGACCGGCCCGCCGCCGAAGACGAGGGCGCCGAGCGCGGGGAACAGCACGTGCGGGCGCCCGAAGGTCATCGCGACGATGTCGACGATGAACGACATGCGGATGTTGGGCGCCGTGCGCAGGAACTCGAGCCCCTGCTTGAGCGACTTCCACCCGGGACGCTCGACGCCGTCGGCGGCGGCGAGCCGGGGGAGCGTGATGATGCCGAGGAACATCGTGCTGAACAGCACGACGTCGACGAGGTAGGTCCAGCCGAAGCCGACCGTCGCGACGAGCACGCCCGCGAGCGCGGGGCCGAGGGTGAGCTGGATGCCGAACGCGATGCCGTTGAGGGCGCTCGCCGCGGGCACGAGTTCGCCCGGGATGAGCCGCGGCGTCACCGACGAGCGCGTCGTCATCTGCACGGTCGCGGCGACCGAGCCGAGGGTGGCGAGCACGTAGAGCGGCCAGACCGGCGGATGGGCGAGCGTCGTGTCGAGCCAGGCGATGAGCGCGAGGCCGATCGTCGAGCTCCACCCGATGAGCGCGCTCACGAGCAGCACGAGCTTGCGGTCGAACGCGTCGGCGATCATGCCGCCCCAGAGCCCGGCGACGATCATCGGGATGAGGCCGATGCCGCCGACGAGGGCGACGGCGAAGGTGTCTTCGGTGATCTCGTAGATCTGCAGGCCCACCGCGACGACGGTGAGCATCGCGCCGATGCCCGAGATCGCGCCGCCGAACCACAACCGGGCGAAGGCCGGCGAGACCCGGAGCGGGGTGATGTCGACGAACCGTCGGCGCTTGGCGGGGGCCTCGGGGGACGCGTCACTCACTCCCCCGAGAGTACTGGCGGGAACGCGGCGCTCGCTGTCCGACGTCCCACTGTCCGGGCGCGGGCCGGAGCACTTGACTCGGCGCATGACCCTCACCGCCACCGAGCAGGATGCCGCCGTCGAGCACTTCGCCGCGAAGCTCCGTTTCGAGACCGACCCCTCCGACGTCGCCGCGGCGTTCGCGGCGCGCGACGAGTTCGTGCTCGTCGACGTGCGCGGCCACGCGTCGTGGCACCAGGGCCGCGTCGCGGGAGCGATCCATCTCCCTCACTCCGAGATCCCGGAGCGCGCCGCCGACCTCATCCCGGCCGGCGTCCCGGTCGTCGTCTACTGCTGGGGCCCCGCGTGCAACGGCGCCACCCGCGGCGCGCTGCAGTTCGCCCGCCTCGGCTACCCCGTGAAGGAGATGATCGGCGGCTTCGAGTACTGGGCCCGCGAGGGCCTCGAGATCGTCGACGACTCCGGCAGCATCACCCGCGCGGTCGACACCCTCACCTCTCCCCGGCCCTCAGCGGCGGGGATCTCGTGCGACTGCTGAGGGTTTCGTCGACTTAGTTGCACATTGCTCCGTCGTCCGGGGTGATTCTGCAACTCCGGCGACATCGGGTTCTGGATACGGAACAGGCTCTCGGATGCCGTGACGGGCATCCAAAGCCTTGTTCTGTATACAAATGAGGCGTAACGTCGTCGTGTGCGCGCATCCGACAAGGCCTACGCCCGGCTGAGAGAGGACATCCTCACCGGTCGGCTGGCGGCCGGCACCGCGCTCTCCGAGGTCGAACTGGCCGAGAAACTCGGCGTCTCCCGCACCCCGCTCCGCGCCGCCCTCGCCCGCCTCGCGCTCGAGGGACTGGTCGACACGACGCGCGGGCGCACCGGCGTCGTCTCCGCCGTATCGGCGGAGAGCATCACCGCACTCTTCGAGCTGCGTGAGGCGCTCGAGACCCAGGCCGCACGCCTCGCAGCGCGGCGCTGCGACCCGGCCGTCTTCGACGAACTCGTCGAGCGCTTCGCGGCCGCCCCCGCCCTGCTGCGCGACGCCGGCGTCGACGCGTACTACTCGCTCGTCGCCGAGTTCGACGCCGCCCTCGACGCCGCACTGGGCAACGCCGTCTACCGCGGCGCCCTCGACGGCGTACGGCTGCACCTCGCCCGCGCCCGCCGCCTCGCGAGCGACGACCCCGAGCGGCTCGTGCGCTCCGCCGAGGAGCACCGGCTCATCTGCGCCGCCATCCGCGACGGGGATGCCGCGCTCGCCGCCTCGGCGACGACGGTGCACCTCAAGGCATCCCTCACCACCATCCTCGCGACCCTGTCGCCCCGCGACGCTCAGAAAGGCACCGCATGAAGCTCCACCCGCTCCGCACCTACCGCTCCGACGAGAATCTCGCGAAGGAGGATCAGCTCGCCTGGAAGGTGGCGCAGGTCGCCGCCGATCCGGTCGCCGTCGAGCCCGAGGTCGCCGAGATGATCGTCAACCGCGTCATCGACAACGCCGCCGTCGCGGTCGCGTCGATCGGTCGCGCCCCGGCGGTCGCCGCCCGCGGGCAGGCGGAGGCCCACCCCGTCACGAAGACCGGCGCCGGCTCGACCGTCTTCGGCGTCGACGGGAAGTTCAGCCCGGAGTGGGCGGCGTTCGCGAACGGGGTCGCCGTGCGCGAGCTCGACTACCACGACACCTTCCTCGCGGCGGACTACTCGCATCCCGGTGACAACATCCCGCCGATCCTCGCGGTGGCGCAGCACACCGGTGCGGACGGAGCGGCGCTCGTGCGCGGCATCGCGACCGGGTACGAGATCCAGGTCGACCTCGTGAAGGCGATCTCGCTGCACAAGCACAAGATCGACCATGTCGCCCACCTCGGCCCGTCGGCCGCCGCCGGCATCGGCACCCTGCTCGGGCTCGACCCCGCGGTGATCTATCAGGCCGTGTCGCAGGCGCTGCACACGACGACCGCCACGCGCCAGTCGCGCAAGGGCGAGATCTCCACCTGGAAGGCCTACGCCCCGGCCTTCGCCGGGAAGATGGCCGTCGAGGCGGTCGACCGGGCGATGCGCGGCCAGACCAGCCCGAGCCCGATCTGGGAGGGCGAGGACGGCGTCATCGCGTGGCTGCTCGACGGACCCGAGGGTCGCTACGAGGTGCCGCTGCCGGAGGCGGGCGAGGCGAAGCGCGCGATCCTCGACACCTACACGAAGGAGCATTCCGCCGAGTACCAGGCGCAGGCGTGGATCGACCTCGCGCGCGACCTCGGGGCACGGCATCCCGAGCTGCGCGACCCGGCGAACGTGACGCGCATCGTGCTGCACACGAGCCACCACACGCACTACGTGATCGGCTCGGGCGCGAACGACCCGCAGAAGTTCGACCCCACGGCGAGCCGGGAGACGCTCGACCACTCGATCCCGTACATCTTCGCCGTCGCCCTGCAGGACGGCACGTGGCACCACGTCGACTCCTATCTGCCGGCGCGCGCCTCCCGTGAAGACACCGTCGCGCTGTGGCACAAGGTGTCGACCGTAGAGGACCCGGAGTGGACCCGCCGGTACCACTCGAACGACCTCGCGGAGAAGGCGTTCGGCGGCCGCGTCGAGATCGACCTCGCCGACGGGTCGCGCATCGTCGACGAGATCGCCGTCGCCGACGCCCACCCGCTCGGCGCTCGGCCGTTCGCGCGGAAGCAGTACATCCACAAGTTCCGCACCCTCGCCGAGGGCGTGTTGGCGGACGCCGAGGTGGATCGGTTCCTCGGCCTCGCGGAGCGCCTGCCCGAGCTCTCGGCGGTCGAGGTGGCCGCCCTCAACGTGCACGCGACCGGTCTGCCGACCCCGCCGAAGGGCCTCTTCTGATGCTGCATACCCACGTCACCCCGGCCGAGAAGCGTCAGGCCTTTCGCGCCGGACTCGCGAGCGGCACCATCCAGCGCTTCCCCGGCGCGTTCACGCCCCTCTCCGCCCGACTCATCCAGGAGAAGGGATTCGAGGGCGTCTACATCTCGGGCGCCGTCATGGCGAACGAGCTCGGACTGCCCGACATCGGGCTCACGACCCTCACCGAGGTCGCGCAGCGCGGGTCGCAGATCTCCCGCAACACCGACCTGCCGACGCTCATCGACGGCGACACGGGGTTCGGCGAGCCGATGAACGTCGCGCGCACGGTGCAGCTGCTCGAGGATGCCGGCGTCGCCGGGGTGCACCTCGAGGATCAGGTCAACCCGAAGCGCTGCGGCCACCTCGACGGGAAGGACGTCGTCGACGAGTCCACGGCGGTCAAGCGCATCCGGGCCGCCGTCGCCGCGCGCCGGGACCCGGGCTTCGTGATCATGGCGCGCACCGACATCCGCGGCGTCGACGGGCTCACCGCGGCGCTCGATCGCGCGAAGGCGCTGCAGGATGCCGGAGCCGACGCGATCTTCGCCGAGGCGATGGCCGACCTCGGCGAGTTCGAGGCGATGCGGAAGGCCGTCGACGTGCCGATCCTGGCCAACATGACGGAGTTCGGCAAGAGCGACCTCTTCACCGTGCAACAGCTGCAGGATGTCGGCGTGAACATGGTGATCTTCCCCGTGTCGCTGCAGCGCATCGCGATGGGCGCGATCGAGCGCGGGCTCGATGCGCTCGCCGCGTCCGGCAGCCTCGCCGGGGTGGTGCCCGAGATGCAGACCCGCGCGCGACTCTACGAACTCGTCGACTACGCCGCGTACGGTGAATTCGACTCGAACGTCTTCACCTTCGACCTCTCGACCAACAGGAGCTGACATGACCGACAGTGACATCCGCAAGGGACTCGCCGGCGTCGTCGTCGACACGACCTCCGTCTCGAAGGTCAACCCCGAGACCAACTCGCTGCTCTACCGCGGCTACCCGGTGCAAGACCTGGCGGCGAACTGCACCTTCGAGGAGGTCGCCTACCTGCTGTGGAAGGGCGAACTCCCCGACCCCGGCCAGCTCGAAGGTTTCGAGCGCCTCGAGCGCTCGCGTCGGCACCTCCCGTCGGTGGCGAAGGAGGCGATCGACCTGCTCCCCGTCGACGCCCACCCGATGGATGTCGTGCGCACGGCGGTGAGCGCGCTCGGCGCCGCCGACCCGCACGCCGCCGACTCGAGTCCCGAGGCGAACCTCGACAAGGCGATCACGCTCTTCGCGCAGCTGCCGTCGATCGTCGCCTACATCCAACGACGCCGTCGCGGCGAGGACCTCGTGGAGCCGCGCGACGACCTCGGCTACTCGGCGAACTTCCTGCACATGACCTTCGGCCAGCTGCCCGACCTCGTCGTCGTGTCGGCGTTCGACGTGTCGATGATCCTGTACGCCGAGCACTCGTTCAACGCGTCCACGTTCACCGCGCGGGTCGTCACGTCGACGCTCGCCGACCTCTACTCGGCGGTCGTCGCGGCGATCGGCGCGCTCAAGGGCCCGCTGCACGGCGGCGCCAACGAGGCGGTCATGCACGTCTTCGACGAGATCGGCTCGGCCGACCACGCCGTCGAGTGGCTCGACTCGGCGCTCGTCGAGAAGCGCAAGATCATGGGCTTCGGGCACCGCGTCTACAAGAACGGCGACTCGCGTGTGCCGACGATGAAGGCGGCGCTCGACACGCTCGTCGAAGAGTACGACCGCCCCGACCTCGCCGAGCTCTACGCGACCCTCGAGCAGGCGATGGACGAGCGGAAGGGCATCAAGCCCAACCTCGACTACCCGTCGGGGCCGGCATATCACCTCATCGGTTTCGAGACCGAGCTGTTCACGCCGCTCTTCGTCGCGGCGCGCGTGACGGGGTGGACGGCCCACATCCGCGAGCAGCTCGAGGCCAACGCGCTCATCCGCCCGCTCTCGCAGTACGTCGGACCCGAGCAGCGCGAGGTGCCCGTCTCCTCCTCCTGATTCGCCACTGAACCCTCACTGACGTCGATGACCCCGGCACGCGGGGTTCGGTCGGCTCAGTGAGGGTTCGCTGCAAGCCCCCGGGACGACGGACCCGCCGGTGGTACGGTCCGGACATGTCCCGCATCGTGGCCGTCGCGCCCGCGTTGCCCGAGCACGCGTACGCCCAGGCCGAGATCACAGCCGAGCTGTCGGGCCTCATCACCCACGACGCGACGAAGCGCGCCGTCATGGAGCGGTTCCACGCGGCGAGCGGCATCGGCACCCGGCACACCGTGCTGCCGATCGAGCAGTACCGCGACCTGCGCTCCTTCGGCGACGCCAACGACATCTGGATCCGCGAAGGCACCGCACTCGCCGCGCGCGCCGTCGCGGACGCCCTCACCCGCACGGGGCTGTCGGCAGAGGATGTCGACTACCTGTTCTTCACCTCCGTGACGGGCATCGCGGCACCGTCGATCGACGCGCGGCTCGTTCCCGCCCTGGGGCTGCGGGGGGACATCAAGCGGGTGCCCTCGTTCGGCCTCGGCTGCGTCGCGGGCGCCGCAGGACTCGCGCGCGTGCACGACTACCTGCTCGGGCATCCCGGTGAGATCGCGTTGCTCGTGTCGGTCGAGCTCTGCTCGCTGACCCTCCAGCACGGCGACGACTCGGTCGCCAACTTCGTCGCCTCGGGACTGTTCGGCGACGGGGCGGCCGCCGTCGTGGTCGCGGGCGCCGACCGGGCGCGCGAGCTCGGACTGCCCGGCCCCGACATCCTCGGTACCCGCTCCGAGCTCTACCCCGACAGCGAAAGCGTCATCGGCTGGGACATCGGCGGCACGGGCTTCCGCATCCTGCTCACTGCGGCGGTGTCCGACACGATCGACGCGAACATCGCCGCCGACGTCGCCGGGCTGCTCGCCGCGAACGGCGTGACGCGGGATGCCGTGGGCGCCTGGATCGCGCATCCGGGCGGCCCGCGCGTGCTCGAGGCGTTCGAGCGGGGCCTCGACCTCCACCGGTCCGACCTCGCGGCGTCGTGGAAATCCCTGGACGCCGTCGGCAACATGTCGTCGTCATCGGTGCTCCACGTGCTGTCCGACATGCTCGATCAGCCGCCCGGCACGCACGGGGTGCTCTTCGCCCTCGGCCCGGGTGTGACGAGCGAGTACGTGCTGCTGAAGTGGGCGGAGGCCGCATGATCCTGATCACCGCCGTCTGGTTCACGGTCTTCGTGCTCGCGACCGGGGTCGAACGGGTCGTCGAGCTCGTCATCTCGAAACGCAACGCGGCGTGGGCCTTCGCGCAGGGCGGCGTCGAGTCGGGCCGCGGACACTTCCCCGCGATGGTGACGCTGCACACGGGGCTCCTCCTCGGGGCGATCGCCGAGGTGTGGCTGCTCGGGCGACCCTTCATCCCGGGTCTCGGCTGGACCATGCTCGTGATCGCCCTGCTCTGCCAGGTCGGCCGTTACGCCGTCATCTGGTCGCTCGGCCGCCAGTGGAACACGCGCGTCATCGTCGTGCCCGGCCTGCCGCTCTCGCGGCGCGGGCTGTACCGCTGGGAGTGGCTGCGGCATCCCAACTACTGGATCGTCGCGATCGAGGGTGTCGCACTGCCGCTCGTGCACTCGGCGTGGATCACCGCGCTCGTCTTCACGGTGCTCAACGCCGTGCTCTTGCTCGGATTCCGCATCCCCGCCGAGGAGCGGGCGCTGAAGGCCGCGGCCCCGGCGTGACGACCGACACCCGCGTGCTCGTCGCCGGAGGCGGCCCGATCGGGCTCGCCGTCGCGATCGAGGCGCGGCTCGCGGGACTCGACGTCGTCGTCGCCGAGCCGCGTGGGGGAGCGATCGACAAGGCGTGTGGCGAAGGCCTCATGCCGGGGGCGCTGCCCGCACTCGCGCGCCTCGGGATCGACCCGCACGGGATGCCATTCCACGGGATCGCCTACCTCGACGGTCGCCGCCGCGTCGAGCACCGGTTCTCCGGTGGTGCGGGGCGCGGGGTGCGACGCACCGTGCTGCATACGGCGCTGCGGGTGCGGGCGGAGTCGCTCGGAGCGGACTTCGTGGATGCCCGGGTCGAGTCGTTCACGCAGCGCGCGGGAGTCGTCACGGCGGCGGACGTGCGCGCGTCGTGGCTGGTCGGCGCCGACGGACTGCACTCGGCGGTCGCCCGGGAAGCCGGACTCGTCCGTCCGACGCCGCGGGTGCGCCGCCGGTTCGGGCAGCGCCGGCACTACGCGGTCGCGCCGGGGTCGGAGTACGTCGAGGTGCTGTGGACGCCCCGCGGCGAGTTCTACGTCACCCCGGTCGCACCCGACACCGTGGGGGTCGCGCTGCTCGCCCGGCGCGGGGTGCACTTCGAGGAGGCGCTCGCGGCCGCGCCCGCGCTCGCCGAGCGTCTCGCCGGGGCCGCACCGGCATCCGAGCTCCGCGGGGCGGGGCCGTTGCGGCAGGTGACGCGTCGCCGCACGGCGGGTCGCGTGCTGCTCGTCGGCGACGCCTCCGGCTACGTCGACGCCCTCACGGGGGAGGGGCTTCGGATCGGGTTCGGGCAGGCTCGGGCCGCCGTGGCCGCGATCGTCGACGACGACCCCGGGTCGTACGAGCGGGCGTGGGCCGACGAGACCCGCGACTTCCGGCGGCTCACGGGCGCCCTCGTGCGGCTCGCCGGCTCCCCCCTGCGCGGTGCCGTCGTGCCCGTCGCCGCGCGATTCCCGGGCGTCTTCGCGTCGGCCGTCGAGCGTCTGGCGCGGTGAAGGTTTTGTCGGGTTAGTTGCACATTGCTCCGTCCTCCGCGTGCATTCTGCAACTGGAGGACACGTCGCCTGTCGTGAGTTGCAGAATGTCGCCGGAAGACGGAGCAATGTGCAACTAACGCGACACAACTACGGCCCCGACAACCCGAGCTCCACGAGCAACTCGTCGGCGGTCGAGACGACGGCGACGGTGCCCGCGGTCTCCTCGGGGGCTCCGTAGCCCCACTCGACGTAGATCGTCGGCACGTCGTGCGCGGCCGCTCCGTGCACGTCGTGCG
This sequence comes from Pseudolysinimonas sp., assembly GCF_057350545.1. Lineage (NCBI taxonomy): Bacteria > Bacillati > Actinomycetota > Actinomycetes > Micrococcales > Microbacteriaceae > Pseudolysinimonas > Pseudolysinimonas sp. The sequence goes on from NZ_JBMRCP010000058.1 coordinate 45,091, forward strand.
ACCGGTCGCCGACCATGACGGGACGCGAGAGGTCGTCGCCGCGCAGCCGCAGCCGGCGCAGGGCCTCGGCCACGACATCCGCCTTCGCGCTGCGCACCTCGTCTTCGCTCGCGCCGGTGAGCTCGTCGAAGTACTGCGCGAG
>NZ_JBMRCP010000009.1:0-3885 GCF_057350545.1 Pseudolysinimonas sp.
CATCAACGACGAGACCGGCATCGCGACCGACAGCGTGGAGCTCGACAAGTCGTTCACCGACGACCTCGACATCGACTCCATCTCGATGATGACGATCGTCGTCAACGCCGAGGAGAAGTTCGACGTGAAGATCCCCGACGAGGAAGTGAAGAACCTCACGACCGTCGGCGACGCCGTCAAGTTCATCGTCAACGCCTCGGCCTGACCCCGAGTCCAGACATCGGGTGGGGGCGCGAGCCCCCGCCCTGCAGACATCGGGTGGGGGCGCGAGCCCCCGCCCACTCTTACGGAGAACGAATTCGAATGACCAAGCGAATCGTCGTCACCGGCATCGGTGCATCCACCCCGCTCGGCGGGACCGCCCAGGACACCTGGACGGCTCTGCTCGCCGGCGAGTCCGGGGCCAACAGCCTCGCGCAGGACTGGGTCGCCCAGTACGACCTCCCCGTCACCTTCGCCATGGAGGCGAAGGTGCGCCCCGAGGAGGTGCTCGAGCGCGTCGAGACCAAGCGCCTCGATCCGAGTTCGCAGTTCGCCCTCATCTCGGCCCGCGAAGCGTGGGCGGATGCCGGTGCGCCCGACATCGACAAGACCCGTCTCGGCGTCGACTACTCGACCGGCATCGGCGGGCTCTGGACTCTCCTGGATGCGTGGGACACCCTCCGCGAGAAGGGGCCGCGCCGCGTGCTCCCGATGACGGTGCCGATGCTCATGCCGAATGCGGCGTCGGCCGCGGTGAGCATGGACCTCGACGCCCGCGCCTTCGCCCGCACCGACGTCTCGGCGTGCGCGTCGAGCACGGAGGCGATCGCGAACGCCTACGACCATCTCCAGCAGGGCCTCGCCGACATCGTGCTCGCCGGTGGCACCGAGTCGTGCATCCACCCGATCACCCTCGCGTCGTTCTCGTCGATGCAGGCCCTCTCGAAGCGCAACGACGACCCGACGCGCGCCTCGCGGCCGTACGACGTCAACCGTGACGGCTTCGTCATGGGCGAGGGCGCCGGCACGCTCGTGCTCGAGACCCTCGAGCACGCCCAGGCCCGCGGCGCGAAGATCTACGCCGAGATCGCCGGCGGCGGCGTGACGAGCGACTCGTACCACATCACCGCCCCCGACCCCGAGGGCCGCGGCGCGGCCCGCGCCGTCTTCGCGGCGCTCGAGCAGGCCGGTGCGACCCCCGACGACGTCACGCACATCAACGCGCACGCGACGAGCACCCCGGTCGGGGACATCGCCGAGTACAAGGCGCTGCTCGCGGTGTTCGGCGAGCGGGTGCACGAGATCCCGGTCTCGGCCACGAAGGGCGCCCACGGGCACCTGCTCGGCGGCACGGGTGCGCTCGAGGCCATCATCACGGTGCTCGCGGTGCAGAACCGCCTCGCCCCGCCGACGATCAACCTCGACGATCAGGACCCCGAGATCCCGCTGCTCGTGCCCACGAAGCCGCACCCGCTCGGCGACGGCCCGCAGCTCGCGATCAGCAACTCCTTCGGCTTCGGCGGCCACAACGCCGTCGTCGCGATCCGCTCCTGGGACGAGTAGGGGTTTTGTCGGGTTAGTTGCACATTGCTCCGTTCTCCGCGAGCAATCTGCAACTCCTGCGACATTCCGCGCGCGCGGAAGGGATCCTGAGGGATGCCGCTGCCGCGCGAGCGTAGGTTGAGAGCGTGACGGAGACCGGCACCTGGGAGACGATCGACGACCTCGACGCGCTCACGGAGGTGATCGGAGAGCCGCTCCCCCGCACCCGCGACAAGGCACGCCCCGCGCTGCTGCCGATCGATCGGGAGTGGCTCGCGGCCTCGCCGTTCTGCGTCATGGCGACGGCCGGCGCGCACGGTGTCGACGCGTCACCGAAGGGCGACCCCGCGGGGCAGTTGGTCCACGTGATCGACGACACGACGATCGCGATCGCCGAGCGACCCGGCAACCGTCGCGCCGACGGGTACCGCAACATCCTCGATAACCCGCACGTCGGGCTGCTGTTCGTGATCCCCGGCCGCGGCGACACCCTCCGCGTCAACGGTCGCGCACGGCTCGTGCGCGACGCCCCGTTCTTCGACGAGATGGTCGTCACGGGCCATCGCCCGCTCCTCGCGGTCGTCGTCGACATCGACGAGGTCTTCCACCACTGCTCGAAGGCGTTCCTGCGCTCGAAGCTGTGGGAGCCCGAGACCTGGACTCCGGATGCCGTGGCGCGTCGCGCGGTGATCGCTCAGCTGTGTGAGCGACCCGACACCCCGCTCGAGGAGCTCGACGCGTACTACGAGGTGTCGAACTACTCGAAGGGCCTCTACTACTAGGGCGCCGTGGGGGCGAGCCTGTCGAGGCAGGAGTTCCACCCGAGCTCGTTCTGCTCCGCCGCCTCGGGGTCGCTGAACCGCTCGTGCAGGATCGTGATCCCCGTGCCGCCGTCGACGGGCACGAGCGTCAGGGTGACGAGCGTCTCCTCGTCCTCGCCGTCCCAGCGCCACGTGTGGACGAGCCTCCCGGGCTCCTCGACCTCCTGGTACGTGCCGCTCACGGCCATCCCGACCGGGGCTGAGGCGATGCGGAACGCGCCGCCGACGCGAAGGTCGATCTCGACCGTCGTCTCGAAGCGCTCCGGCCAGAACCACGCCCCGAGGGCCGCCGGATCGGTGAACGCCGCCCAGACCTCCTCGACGGCTTTCGGCACGACTCGCTGCACTCGGAACTCGGTCACGGCTTCTCCTCCAGGGCTCTGCCTTCCAAGAACTGCTCCATGCGGTCCAGCCGTTCCTCCCAGAACGCCCGCTGCTCGTCGATCCAGGCGGCGGCCTCGGTGTACGCCTCGCCGCGCAGCTCGCACGTGCGCACCCGTCCCGACTTCCGGGTGTGCACGAGCCCCGCGCCTTCGAGCACGGCGATGTGCTTGCCGACGCCCGCGAGCGTCATGCCGAGCGGTCGGCCGAGGTCGCTCACGGTGAGCGGTCCGCGTCGGAGCCGCTCCAGCATCCCGCGCCGCGTCGGGTCGGCGAGGGCGCCGTACACGCGATCGAGAGGATCATTTACCACTCGGTAAAGTATTCCCGACAGGAACCCCGGACGCAAGAGTGCGGCTGTTCGCCCGATGGCGGGTTCGGCTCTGGGTGGAGTCGGGCGTCGGGCGAACAGCCGCGTTGGGGGGTCTGGGGTGTTCTCAGGTCACCGATCGGCAGCCGTCGTGGGCGAGGCACTCGCCTTCGCCGTCGGCACCGAGCGGCGCGAGGGCCGAGGTGTCGAGGATCTCGTCGGCCGTCAGGATCTCGGCGACTTCGGCCTGCAGGATCTGGGTGATTCTCGGGGTGCGCATGGCTCAGCCGACCTTCCTCTCAGCCGACCTTGTGCAGCCAGATCACGGGCGAGTCCTCCGAGGCGAGCCGGAACGACTCGAGCTCGTCGTCCCACGCCTGCCCGAGGGCGAGGCGCAGTTCGCGGTGAAGCTCGAAGGCATCCGATCCGGCGGTCTCCATCGCGAAACGCACCCGATCTTCGGGGATCACCATGTTGCCGACGGTGTCGGTCTGGGCGTAGAAGATGCCGAGGTCGGGCGTGTGCATCCAGCGGCCGCCGTCGGTGCCGAGCCCCGCATCCTCGGTGACTTCGTAGCGCAGGTGCTCCCAACCGCGCAGACCGGATGCGAGGGCGGCGCCGGTGCCCCGGTCGCCCTCCCAGAAGAACTCCGTGCGGAAAGAGCCCTTGAGAACGGGCTGCTCGCGCCAGTCGAAGTTGACGGCGCGACCGAGGGCGCGACCCGCAGCCCACTCGACGTGGGGGCGCAGCGCGCTGGGCGCGGAGTGGATGTAGACCACTCCGCGTGCGATCTTCGATTGCACAGCAGCCACTTCTCTCTCCATTCGTCAGGATGCGACTTCCCCATCG
>NZ_JBMRCP010000059.1:0-63370 GCF_057350545.1 Pseudolysinimonas sp.
CCGCCGCCCGCGTCGCGCTCGACGACATCAACTACATCCGCAACTCGGTGAAGGCGACGGTCGACGCGTACGACGGCAGCGTGACGCTCTACGCGTGGGACGAGGAGGATCCGCTTCTCAAGACCTACCAGGCGATCTACCCGGGCACGATCGAGCCGCGCAGCGAGATGAGCGACGACCTGCTCGCCCACGTGCGCTACCCGGCCGACCTGTTCAAGGTGCAGCGCTCGATTCTGGCGACCTACCACGTGACCGACGCGAACGAGTTCTACTCGGGCACCGACGCGTGGACCACGCCGGACGAGCCGACCGAGGACACCGAGACCGCGCAGCCGCCGTACTACCTGACGATGCAGCTGCCCGGGTCGGAGGAGCCGGCGTTCACGCTGTACTCGACCTTCATCCCGCAGACGAACGCGGCGGGCAGCCAGAACATCCTCACCGGGTATCTCGCGGTCAACGCGGATGCCGGCGACGACTACGGCAAGCTCACGCTGCTGACCCTGCCGAAGGACGACACCGTCCCGGCGCCGGGTCAGGTGCAGGCGCAGTTCAACTCGGACGACGTCGTCGCCGAGACGCTCAACATCCTCGAGCGCGGCGGATCGACGGAGGTCATCCGCGGCAACCTGCTGACCCTCCCGGTCGGCGGCGGGCTGCTCTACGTGCAGCCGGTCTACGTGCAGGCGACGGGTGGCACGAGCTACCCGCTGCTGCGCAAGGTGCTCGTCTTCTTCGGCGAGGAGATCGCCTTCGAGGACACGCTGGATGCGGCGCTCGACAAGTTGTTCGGCGGCGACTCGGGAGCGGATGCCGGCGACGGCGACGTGCCGACCGACCCGACCGATCCGGTCGATCCGGGTACGGACCCCGACCCGGGCACCGAGGAGCCGGGCGACCCGAACCTCAGCGAGCTGCAGCAGGCGCTCGCCGACTACCGGGAGGCGCTCGCCGACCGTCAGGCGGCCTACGCGAGCAACGACCTCGTCGCGGCGGCGGAAGCCGATCAGCGGATGCAGGACGCCATCGAGCGCGCCATCGCGGCGTCGGAGGGGTAGGCGGCGAGCGGGCTCACCGTCTGCTAAGCTCGATCCTTGTGACGCGGGGTGGAGCAGTTCGGTAGCTCGCTGGGCTCATAACCCAGAGGTCGCAGGTTCAAATCCTGTCCCCGCAACCATGTCCTGTCTCAGGACATAGGAAACCCTCGAACCCTCAGGTTCGGGGGTTTCTTGTTGTGCGGGGTTGGTAGTCGCGGTTGATGTCGATGGTGAGCTCGCGCAGGAGTTCGCCGGTGGTGGCGTTGATGATGGTGATGTCGAGGTCGTTGGCGAGGATCAGGACGTGGGTTCGGGCGTGGGTTCGACCGACGCCGATGTGGCGGAGTTTGCCGTGGATGCGGAGGGTGACGGTTCCGGTCTTGTCGATCCGGTCGCGGCGTAGCCGGGCGTGGTTGTCGTGGTCTCGCCCGCCGGGCGTCGGGGTGGCCTTCGGCAGGGCGTGGTAGCGGGTCGCCGGTGTGGCTTGGTGGGGCAGGGATCGGTGCGGTCGTCGGTGGTTGTATTCGTCGGCGAAGTCATCGAGCAGTCGTTGGAGGTCGGCGATGGTGGCGGGCTGGGGGTGTTGGGCGCGCAGCCAGGTCTTCATCGTCTGCTGAAATCTCTCGACCTTGCCTTGGGTTTGTGGGTGTGAGGGGGAGCCGTTCTTCTGGACGATTCCGCGGTCGCGCAGCTCGGCTTCGAAGGCGTTGCGGCCGCCGCGGCGTCCCCATCCGGAGTGCTTGACGGTGAAGACCATGCCGTTGTCGGTGAGTGTCGAGGCAGGGTTTCCATGGGTTTCCACGGCGGTTCGGAAGGTGGCGACGACGATCGGGGTGGTCACCGCTGGGTGCGCGGTGACGCTGACGGCGTAGCGGGTGCAGTCGTCGAGGAAGGTCAGGATCTCGGTGCCCCTGCCGTCGGCGAGGCGGTAGTGGGTGAAGTCGGATTGCCAGCACTCGTTGGGCAGGTCGGCCTCGAACCGGAGGTAGGAGGACTTCGGACGCTTCTTCGGCTCGGGCTCGATCAGGCCGGCGCGTTTCAGGGTGCGCCAGATGGTCGACGCGGAGACTGCGATGTGGTGCTGCTGCTGCAGGTGCCAGGCGATGGTGTGGGCGCCGGCGTCGAGCCCTTTCGCGGTGAGCCGGTCCCGCAGCTCGAGGATCAGCTCGACGCGCTCGGCATCGAGCGCGTTCGGGCTTGCCCGCGGTCGTCGCGAGTGTGGTTGGAACGCCGCCTCACCCTCTCGACGCCACCTCGCCAGCAGCTTCGACACCCACCCCTTCGAGACGCCGTAGGTGCGTGCAGCCTCAGCCTGCGAGAGCCCCTGGACGGTGACGGCAGTGATGATCAGGCGAGCCTTCGACACCCCTCAGAGCGTGGCCGAGGGTTTCCTATGTCTTGAGACATGGGTTTCCTATGTCCTGCAACCAGACACTGTCCCCGCAACCAAGAGAAGGCCCCGGTCGAAGACCGGGGCCTTCTGTCGTCTTGCGAGCCCGTTGGTTCCCCTTCGGGTCGGTAGTTCGGAAACGATCGTGACGTCGCGGACGCCGTCGTCACGGGCCGTCGAGCGAGTACTCCTCGAGTGACGCATCCCACATCTCCGCGCCCGACCCCGGGCGTGACGGAACACGGTAACGCCCGTGGTCGATGACGACGGGGTCGCGGAAGTGTTCGTGAAGATGATCGACGTACTCGATCATCCGCCCCTCCTGCGAACCACTCACGGCGACGTAGTCGAAGAACGACAAGTGCTGCACGAGCTCGCACAGTCCCACGCCGCCGGCGTGTGGGCAGACGCGCACGCCGAATTTGGCGGCGAGCAGCAGGACCGCGATGTTCTCGTTGATGCCCGCGACCCGGGTGGCGTCGATCTGCAGCACCCCGAGCGCCTCGGCCTGCAGGAATTGCTTGAACATGACCCGATTCGCGCCGTGCTCGCCGGTCGCTACGGGGATAGGCGCGATCGCGCGGGCGATCGCGGCGTGACTCAACACGTCATCCGGATTCGTCGGCTCTTCAACCCAGGCGAGGTCGAAGGGTGCGAGCTCCGCGATCCAGTCGATCGCCTCGCCTCGCTCCCAACGCTGATTCGCGTCGACTGCGATGCCGACGGAGGGCCCTACGGCCTCGCGGGCCAATCGCAACCGCCGCACGTCGTCGTGGAGGTCGGCCCCGACCTTGAGCTTGATCTGACCGAAGCCACTCGTCACGGCTTCTCGACTCAAGCGCACGAGCTTCTCGTCGGAGTAGCCCAGCCATCCGGGGGTCGTCGTGTAGGCGGGGTAGCCTTCGCTCAGCAGGTGTTCCACCCGCGCCGCGCGGGCCGGCTGCTGAGCGATGAGGATGCCGAGCGCCTCCTCGCGCGTCAGCGCGTCGGAGAGGTACCGGAAGTCGACGAGATCTACGATCTCTTCCGGATCGAGTTCGCTCAGAAGGTGCCACACGGGTAGCCCTACGCGCTTGGCGCGAAGATCCCACATGGCGTTCACGGCCGCGCCGATGGCCATGTGCATGACGCCCTTTTCGGGCCCGAGCCAGCGCAACTGGGAGTCGTAGACGAGGCTCTTCCACAACCCGCCCATGTCGGCGAGCATCGGCTCCACGTCTCGGCCGAGGAACCACGGTGCGAGTGCTCGAATCGCGCTGCGCTGCACATCGTTGCCGCGGCCGATCGTGAACACAAAACCATGGCCCTCGAGGCCGTCGGAGGCGTCGGTACGAATGCGTAGGTAGGCCGCCGAATAGTCCGGGTCAGGGTTCATCGCGTCCGATCCATCCAATGTCTGGGAGGTCGGGAAACGCACGTCGTAGGTTTCGAAGGCAGTGATATTGCTCAAGAGGTTCCTCACAGGTAGTGTGCTGCGAGAATAGACATCGGATGTTTAGGGTGTCAATCTGCGATCAGGCGTTGAAGGAGTCGATGATGAGGTTGGCAAGGCTGGGCGCTCCCGGGAGCGAGATTCCCGTGCTGCTCCACGAGGGTCGATTTCTCGATCTCCGCTCGGTCGTGACCGACATCGACCACGTCGCTCTCTCGACCGAGGGTCGTCGCCGTATCGCGGACAGCATCGACTCTCTGCCGGAACTCCCGGGGGCCGCCGAGCTGAGGACGGGGCCGCCGCTTGCGAGGCCCGGCGCGATCATCTGCATCGGAATGAACTATGCGGCTCATGCCGCCGAGTCGGGTGCCCAGCCTCCCCAATGGCCGATCGTCTTCCTCAAGACGCCGAACACGGTCGGAGGGCCGAACGACCGCGTGACGATCCCGCGCGGCAGTTCGAAGACGGATTGGGAGGTCGAGCTCGGGGTCGTCGTCGGCCAACGCGCGCTCTATCTCGACTCGCCCGACGACGCTCCGCGGCACATCGCCGGGTATCTCGCCGCCGACGACGTTTCCGAGCGAGCCTTTCAACTCGAGGTGTCGGGCGGTCAATGGAGCAAGGGGAAGTGCGCACCGGGCTTCAGCCCCCTCGGGCCCTGGTTGGCGACCTCGGATGAATTCGACCCGGCCGGTGTGCGACTGCGTAGTTGGGTCAACGGCGAACCGCGGCAGGATTCCTCGACGTCGGACATGGTCTTCAGCGTCAACGAACTCATTCATCATCTCAGCCAGTATCTGGCGCTCGAGGTCGGGGATGTCGTCTTGACCGGCACGCCCGAGGGGGTCGCCTTGTCGGGCCGGTTCCCGTATCTCGGTGACGGCGACGTGGTCGAGATCGAAATCGACGGGCTCGGTCGGCAGCGTCACGAGTTCGTCGCCGCCGAGGGAGCTTGAGGTGGAGTCGAACGGAGTGGAGCTCACGAACAACGAGTTCACCGGCAGGGTCGCCCTCGTCACCGGGGGAGCGTCCGGGATCGGTGCCGCCGTCGTAGAGCGTCTGCTGCGAGGCGGTGCGTCGGTCGCCGTGCTCGATCTTGCGACCGACGGCTCGAATCCCGCCGCGCTGGCGGTGGAGGCGAATGTCTCCAACTCGGCCTCGGTGCGGGTCGCCGTTGAGAAGACAGTGGCTCACTTCGGGCGGCTCGACATCGTCGTGAACAACGCGGGGATCGGCGCGATCGGCTCGGTCGCCGAGGTCGACGACGACGAATGGGCCCGAGTGTTCAGCATCAACGTGACCGGAATGGCGCGGGTGAGCAGCGCCGCCCTGCCCCACTTGCGAAGGTCCGACGCAGCGGCAATCGTCAACCTCGGCTCGATCGCCGCGACGGCGGGACTGCCCGAGCGAGCGCTCTACAGCGCCTCGAAAGGTGCCGTTCTCGCCCTCACCCGCGCGATGGCTGCGGACCATCTGCGCGACGGCATCCGGGTGAACTGCGTCAACCCGGGCACCGCCGACACTCCGTGGGTCGAACGGCTGCTCCAGAGCGCGTCCGATCCCGCCGCGGAGCGAGCCGCCCTGTCCGCGCGCCAGCCGCACGGTCGGTTGGTGGCCCCCGCCGAGATCGCGGAAGCGGTCGCCTACTTGGCCAGCCCGCTCAACTCTTCAACCACGGGAACGAGCATCGCCGTCGACGGCGGCATGCACGAGCTTCGCCTGCGACCCGTCGCGCCGTGAGAGGAGTCCTGACGTGATCATCGACGCGCACGCCCACCTCTGGCAACGCGCGCGTAACCCGCAACCCTGGATCGACCCGCAGTCGATGTCGGCGATCGACCGGGACTTCTGGGTGGGCGACCTCACCTCCGAACTCGACGCGTCCGCCATCACGGCCGCGGTCGTCGTGCAGGCCTCGAACTCACTCGCCGAAACCGCGGACCTCTTGGCCGCGTCGGTGAGTCGGCGCATTCTCGGAATCGTGGGATGGGTCGACCTCACCGGCGATGTCCCCGAGCAGCTCGACGCGGTGTCCCGACTGCCCGGCGGAGAAAACCTCGTCGGCATCCGCCACCTCGCCCACCAGGATCCCGACCCCGCCTGGCTCACGCGGCCCGACGTCGGCACCGGGTTGGACGCTCTCGGCGCCGCGGGCTTACCCTTCGACCTCGTGATCTCCGCGTCGCAACTGCCCTATGCCGAGGAGGTCGTGGCCGCGCATCCCGATGTGCACTTCATCCTCGACCACCTGGCGAAGCCACCCCTCAGCACGGGTGACCTCTCGACCTGGCTCCCCGAGCTCGCGACCCTGGCCGGGCATCCGAACGTCTGCGCGAAGCTGTCGGGTTTGACCATCGAGGCCGACTGGTCGAGCTGGACGCCCCACGACCTGCGGCCCGTCATCGAGCACGCCCTCGCGACGTTCGGCGCCTCGCGGCTGATGTTCGGCTCCGATTGGCCGCTCGTCGACCTCGCCGGCGGACTGTCCCGGTGGATTGAAGCAGTCCGCTCGCTCATTCCCGAGGCGGATGCCGACGCGATTCTCGCGACGAACGCCCTCTCGGTTTACGGAAAGGCTCCACACTGATGCACACTCGCGAGATCGCCCGCACGGGCGTCATGCTCACGGAACTCGGCTTCGGGGCGGCGAGCATCGGCAACCTCTACAGAGAAACGACCGAAGAGGAGGCGGCCGGCGCGGTCGCCCAGGCGTGGCAGAGCGGCATCCGGTACTTCGACACCGCGCCGCACTACGGGCTCGGTCTCTCGGAGCGCCGCCTCGGGCGGGCGCTCAGGGAGCTGCCCCGCGAGAGCGTGGTCGTCTCCACGAAAGTGGGGCGGCTGCTCGAACCCCACGACGCTCCGACTCCCTCCGACGGGATGTTCCAGGTTCCCGGCGATCTCAAACGGGTCTGGGACTTCTCTCGCGACGGCATCCTGCGATCGCTCGAGGCCAGCCTTCAACGCCTCGGGCTCGACTCCGTCGACGTGCTCCTCCTGCACGATCCCGAGCAGAGCGGCATCCCCGGAGCCGCCGAGACCGGCGCCCAGACCCTCCTAGAGCTCCGCGACGAAGGCGTCGTGCGCGCGGTCGGCATCGGATCGAACGACGCCGACGCGGTGGCGGATGCCTTCCGCCGCACCGACATCGATGTCGCCATGCTCGCCGGTCGGTACACGCTGCTCGAGCAGCGGGGGGCCGACGCGGTCTTCGAGGCCGCCGCAGGGCGGAGCATCATCTCGGTGGGGGTCTTCAACTCGGGACTCCTCTCCAAGCCCCGACCCGATCGCGGCGCGATGTACAACTATGAGCCAGCGGGCGCGGAGCAACTGGATGCCGCGATCCGGCTGGCCGAGGTTGCGGAGGCACACGGCGCGACGCTTCCCCAGGCGGCCGTGGCCTTTCCTCTGCTCCGGCCCGAGGTCGCCGGCATCGCGATCGGGATGCGCACGGCCGAGCAGGTGCGCGCCAACGTGGAACTGTACGAGAACAGCCCGCATCCGTCATTCTGGGATCACGTGCTCGAGTGAGCCTGATCGGAGGTCTCGTGGCGGGGAAGGGTGGGCTCGTATGGCCGTAACCGACGACGCCATCACACGTATCAAGGCGATGATCCTCTCGGGCGAGCTCGCACCCGGCGACCGGTTGCCGCCCGAGAAGGAACTCGGGGAACGCCTCGGGCTCTCGCGCAGTTCCATGCGCGAGGCGGTGAAGGCCCTCGAGGTGATCCGCGTGCTCGACGTGAGGCGGGGCGACGGCACCTACGTCTCGAGCCTCGAGCCCGCGCTGCTCGTCGAGGCGATCTCGTTCGTCGTCGATCTTCACCTCGACCGCTCTGTGATCCAGCTGTTCGAGGTGCGCCGCATCCTCGAGGGGGCGGCCGCTCGGCTCGCGGCGAGCCACATTACATCCGACCAGTTGGCGTCGCTTCATGCGCATCTGACGTCGGCTCCCACCACCGACGATGTCGAGCAACTCGTGCAACACGATCTCCTCTTCCACTCACAACTGGTCGCGGCCTCGGGCAACTCCTATCTCGCGGCGCTTGTCGACTCACTTTCGAGCAGCACGGTCCGCGCGCGCGTCTGGCGAGGAGTGACCCAGACGGGCGCCGTCGAGCGCACGCTCGACGAGCATCGCGCGATCCTGGCGGCGGTGGAGGCGGCCGACTCCCAATTGGCTGAGGCGCTCGCGGTCGCCCACATCTCCGGCGTGGAAGGTTGGTTGAAAGAGCAGGTCGCGCGCCCAGAAGCACCGCACCCCGGGTTCTCAGGCGGGCCGGAGATGCCGGGTCGCGCGACTACTGGTCGCCGCGGGCCTGCCGCAGAAGCGACGCGATCTCGGCCTGATACCCGATGAGCGTGCGCTCGATGTGGTGGCGAGCTGCGACCTCAGCGCCCTCGGCGTCGCCGTTCATGACCGCCGTCACGATCTGCTCGTGGTCGGCGGCCGCCGACGTGAGACTTCCACCCGTCCCCCCGTGCAGCGCCATCACCACGATCTGGGCCTGCAGCCGTCGGGCCGTGCCGCCGGCCGATTCGAGGAACCGGTTGGCGGATGCCTCGAGCAGCCGAGCGTGGAACTGCGAGTCCGCGAGGTCGAAAGCGATGCGATCGTCGGCGCGGGCCGCGGACTCCGACGCGGATGCGGCCTCGCGAAGCATCCGCAACTGCGGCGGGGTCGCGCTGCTGGCAGCTCGGCGCGCTGCGGCCCCCTCGAGCACCTGACGGAAGCGCATGAGCTCTTCGACGTGCGCTGGGTCCGCGGGCAAGAAGGTCTGGAACTCGTCCTCCGCGCCCAGACGAAGGTGAGGATCGTCGGCCACGAAGAGCCCTCTGCCCTTGTGGGCATACACGCGACCGAGAGCGGCGAGGATCTTGATGGCCTCGCGGATCACCCCACGTCCGTACTGGAGTTCGTCGGCGAGCGCCTGCTCCGTGGGGAGCCGGTCGCCCGGCCGCAGTCCGTGCCGCGCGATGTAGTCGATGACCTGTTCTGCGGCGACGACGTAGTTCGGACGATACCCGCCGACGTCGTCGCCGATCGTCACGGCCGGGGGGGCGGTAGTCATCGAAATCGCCGTTCTCTTTTGGCCCTCGAAGTTGATCGGCGTTGATCGCCGAAGGATCTGCGCTAGTTTAGCGGACGGCTACACGGGTGTCGGAATGAATCCGACTCATAGGCCGCCGGCGCGCACAATAAAGCGCGAGGACAGCAACCCGGGCTGTATGAGTCGGATTCTTGCGTCGGAAAAGAGTCGGTGCTAGTGTTCCGATACCGCCGGCCCCCGGCGAGTGCTCGCCCATTGCACCTTGTGGCGCCACTATTTCAATGACGAAAGATGGAGATCTACGCATGACTCATCAAGCCGGCCGCCGAGCCCGAGCGGCTCAGCATGGCATCGCGGCGACCGCCGCGCTGTCAGCCCTACTCGTCCTCTCGGCGTGCCAGGGAGCAGCGCCCGAAGCGACGGTCGATCGCGTCGATCCGTCCGGCCCCCCGCCGGCCGCCGACCTGACGGTCTGGACCGACGCCGTGCGCCAGTCCGGGTTCGAGTCGTACCAGGCGCTCTATGGAGAAGACGGCACGAACCTTTCGATCGAGACTCTGCCCGACCAGTTCCCGCAGAAGATCCTGTTGGCCACCAAGGCCGACAAGGGTTGGCCCGACGTCGTCTTCGACGGCGGCACGAATAACGTCAGCCTCTTCAGCTCGGACCTCTACGACTTCGCCGCCGACTTGACGCCGCTGCTGCCCGAGGGCACCGTCGACGAGTTCTATGAGGGTGCGATCAGCCCGTGTGTCGTCGACGGCAAGCTTTACTGCCTACGCAACGACTACGCGCCGAACCTGCTCTGGTACAACACCGAACTCTTCGAGGAGTTCGGGTACACGGTTCCGTCGACCTTCGAGGAGTACCTCGAGCTCGGTCTGACGCTCGCCGAAGAGCACCCGGGCTATTCGGTCGGCGCAATCGGTGGCGACCAGGGCAACTTCTTCCTCGGCTCGTCTCAGTGCAACTACGGTCAGGTCGTCGACGGCGAGTTCTCGATCGATCTGACGAGCCCCGAGTGCACGCGTGCGATCGACTTCCTCGACCAGCTCCTGGCCGCCGGCGTCGTGTCCCCCGAGGGCGAGTTCGCGCCGGGCTACACGGCCGACGTGGGCACCGCGGGCAAGGTGCTCATGATGGTGGGACCGACGTGGTACGGCGAGTACCTCTTCAAGGGCACCTACCAGGTCGCCGACGGCGTCATGGGTGTTGCCGAGCCGCTCACCTGGGAAGGCGACGACCGCGCGTACAACCAGACCTACGGCGGAGGTGTCTACTACGTCTCGAAGCACGCTGATAACCCGACGGCGGCCGCGGCTCTCGCGCTGTGGATGGCGACGAGCGAGGACTTCCAGGTCGCCGGCCCGACGTTCCCGGCCTACCAGCCGGCGGCTGCCGCGTGGCTCGCGCGCATCAAGTCGACCGGCGCGATCGCGACGGACGACCTCGAGGCGGTCATCGACGCGGCGGGTAAGGCCGTCGACGGTGACCAGCAGGCGGCGCTCAACATTCCGTCGACGATCGATCGTGGTTGGTCGTCGCAGGTGGTCCCGGTCATCACGGCCGGCGAGCCCATCTCGTCAGTGGTGGACGGTTGGCAGCAGTTCATCGAGAACTCCGCTCAGGCGGCTGGCTTCTAAGCCAGGCTGTAACACCAGCGCCGGCCGGACCGGGAAAGCCTCCCGGCCGGTCGGCGCTGCACTGCGACAAGAATTGGAGAGACCCCGGTGACCGCATCACTCACCCCGATGGCACATCGGCCCGCAACGAAGCCGACCGGTACGTCGGCCGCCGTCGCCCGTCGCCGAGCGAACAGAGTCGGCTACTTCTTCGTCACCCCGTACCTCGTGCTCCTCGCGGCATTCGGGATCATCCCGATCGTCTACAGCCTGTACCTCGCCTTCACGGATGGCGACACCGGTGCCTTCATCGGCTTGGACAACATCTTCTCCGTGCACGAGGACTTCCGGTATCTTCCGGCCGTTCAGAACGTCCTGTTCTTCCTCGTAGTCTGGCTCGTTCCGTCCACGGTGATCCTGGTCGCGTTGGCGCTCATGCTGCACAACCGTGCGGGGCGATCTGCCTCGTTCCTCCGCGCGGCCTACTACATCCCTGGTGCGCTCGCGGGCACGGCGAGCGTCGTCCTGTGGTTGTTCATGTTGAGCCCCTCCGTGAGCCCGTTTGGCTTCCTGTTCGAGGCGTTCGATCTCACCCAGATCTTCGAAGTGGTCAACCCGTCACGGCTGCCGTTCGTCATCGCGCTCATCAGCTTCTGGACGGGCGCCGGCGGCTGGATCCTCGTCTTGTACGGCGCGCTGACCTCGATCGATCCCGCTCTCCTCGAGGCGGCGAAGCTCGACGGCGCCAACGAATGGCAGACGATCAGGCACGTCAAGCTCCCCCTGCTGCGCAAGTGGATCGGGTATCTCGTCATCCTCAACCTCGCAGCGGGAACCCAGGTCTTCGTCGAACCCCAGTTGATCTCTTCCGCTACGAAAGACGGCGTGGCCTCTGACTGGTCACTCAACCAATTGGGCTACACGATGGCGTTCTCCTACGGGCGCTTCAACGAAGCCGCGGCTCTCTCCCTGGAGCTCTTGCTCGTCGGACTGATCGGCGCGGTCATCATCGTGCGCGTCACGAAACTCTTCAAGGCGGACATCTGATGCGCACGCGCACGCTCCCGATCCTGGGCCGCGGCGTCGGCTGGGTGGTCCTCGCGGGCTTTTTCCTATTCTTCGTGACGCCGATCGTCTGGCTCGCCCTCGCCGCGACGAAGACGCAGACGCAGATCGTCACCGAGCATCCGTTCGCCTTCGGCTCCCTCGCGAACGTCTGGGAGGCTTGGAACAATGTGCTCGCCTTCAATCAGGGCGCCATCGCCGCGTGGTTCGGCAACTCGGTGCTCTACTCGCTCGGCAGTGTCCTTCTCGCCGTGCTCGTCTCGATCCCGGCGGGCTATGCGCTCGCAGTGGGGGCGTTCGCCGGCCGACGTCTGATCCTCGGCCTCACGCTGGTCTCGATGGTCATGCCGAGCGCCGCGCTCGTGCTTCCCATCTTCCTCGAGCTGAGTGCGATCGGTTTGGTCGGTACGATCTGGTCGGTCATCGTGCCTCTCGCGTTCTTCCCGTTCGGTGTGTATCTGACGTTCATCTACTTCAGCACCGCGGTTCCGCGAGACCTCTACGAGGCGTCGCGGCTCGACGGCTGCTCGGAGTTCGGAGTGTTCACGCGCATCGCTCTGCCGCTGTCGCAACCCATCGTCGCCCTCGTCGCGTTCTTCAGCTTCGTGGCGTGCTGGAACAACTTCTTCCTTCCCTTCGTGATGCTCTCCGACAGTTCGATGCTGCCGCTGCCGGTCGGCCTGGCGCTGCTCGCGGCATCGTCGCCCGACTTCAACCCGACGGGCCTCGTGAGCGGTGCGCCGATCTACCGCCCAGAGATCGCGGTGGCGACCCTCGTGACGACCCTCCCCGTGCTCGTCGGGCTGCTCTTCGCCCAGCGATCGGTGCTGCGCAGTTCGGCGCTCCTCTCCGGGAGTGTGCGGTGACCGAGACGCTCGCCGTCGGCGATTGCGAGGTTGTCGCCGAGGTGTCGGGCGGCGGCGTTGCGTCGACTCGCGTCGCGCAGACCGGCGTGCGGTCGACGGTCGAGATCACGGCGACCGGCCTCTCCGACGACTCGACGCTCACCGTGACGTGGTCCGTTCCGAACCGGGACGGGGTGGCCGCCTGGACGGCGCGCACCGAGGCGGAGCGCTGGCTTCCCGTCTCGTTCTCCGACCCGTGGTCGGTGAGTGCTCTCACGTCGTCGCCGATCGGTGCCCTCTACGCGGCCGACGATCACAATCGGCTGACCTTCGCGCTCTCCGAGACGCTGTCGGCTTTCGACCTCAAGACCGGCGTCTCGGGCTCGAGCGCGCGGTTCTTCGGCACCGCCACGTTCGGTGCCGGTGCCTGGCGGGGTCGGACCGACTACGTCGTCTCGCTGAGTCTCGACGTGGCGGATGCCCCGATCGCGAGAACGCTCGACGAGGCGTTGCGCTGGTGGGCGCTCTCGCTTCCCGCCCAACTCGAAGCCCCCGACGTCGCGCGGGTCGCGATGTACTCGACGTGGTACAGCCTCGGCCAGACCTTCGACAGCGGCACGATCGAGCGGCAAGCCGAGTTGGCATCCGCCGCCGGGTGCGGGTCGATCATCGTCGATGACGGCTGGCAGACGGCCGATAGGATCGGCGGTTACGCCTCGTGCGGAGACTGGGAGCCCGACCCCGACACCTTCCCCGACATGGCGTCTCACGTCGCACGAGTGCGCGCGCTCGGGTTGAGCTACCTCCTGTGGTTCGCGCTGCCGTTCGTCGGGGCGCGCAGCGAGGCTTTCACGCGGTTCGAGCCGATGGTGCTCGGCTACCGCGCCGACCTCGACACGTGGGTTCTCGATCCCCGCTTTCCCGAAGTGCGGGCGCACCTCATCGATCGCATCGTCCGCTCGGTGCGGGAGTGGGGGATCGACGGAGTGAAGATCGACTTCATCGACGCCTTCGCGATGCCCGCCCCCAGCCCGGCTGCCGGGACGGACATCGGCTCGGTGGAGAGCGCGGTCGTGCAGCTCCTCGACGACCTCACGCGCGAGCTCACCGCGATCCGGCCCGACGTCATGATCGAGTTCCGCCAGACCTACGTCGGACCGCGGCTACGCTCGTTCGCGAACATGCTGCGGGTCACCGACTGTGCGATGGACTCTACCGAGAACCGCGTGCATTCGCTCGACCTGCGGCTCATCGCCGGCGACACGGTCGTGCACTCCGATATGGTGATGTGGCACCCCGAGTCGAGTCCGCAGGTCGCGGCGCGGCAACTCCTCGATGTGCTGTTCTCCGTGCCGCAGATCTCGATGCGCCTCGATGAGCTCAGCGCGAGTCACCGCGAGATGCTGCACTTCTGGCTCTCGGTCTTCGAGCGCTACCGCTCCGTGCTGCTGAGCGGCCGCCTCTCTCCGTCGCGCGCCGACCTCTCCTACCCGCGAGTGCGCGCCGACGACGACTCGACCACGTTCCTGGCGCTCTACGACGCCCCGTTCGCGCAACTCGACGAAGCACCCGCCGACACGCTCGTCGTCGTCAACGCGACGTCGAGCGATCACATCGTGGTGGGTGCGTCGAGCGACGTCGGCGACCACGACGTGCTCGTGCGCGACTGTCTCGGCCACGAACTCGGTCGCGGCTCGGTCACCGTGTCGGAGCAGCCCATCATCCTCGCCATCCCACCGTCGGGGCTCGCTGTCCTGACCCGCCGGCCCGTTCAGTAACCACCGAAAGAGTCTGAAGTGCGCATCACTCATGTCGAGAGTGTCCCCGTCGAGATCCCCCCCGCCGATCCGCCGTTCGTGTGGCGCTCCGGTCTTCTGGGCAGCCCCCGCGGAGGCATGGGGTCGGTGCTGCGCATCATCACCGACGAGGGACTCGAGGGGCACGCCATCTCGGTGCGGCCCGGCACCGACGCGGCCCTGAAGCACTTCGTCGACACGGTGCTGCGCGATGAGCTCGTCGGAGGAGACCCGCTCGCCCGAGAGTTCTGGTGGCACCGACTGTGGGAGATCGACCGCACCGAGGAGCTGCCGAGCTACCTGGGCAGCCTCACCGACGTCGCCCTGTGGGACCTCGGGGGCAAGCACGCGGGTCTGCCGGCGTGGCAGCTGATGGGTGGGTTCCGCACCGAGCTCCCCGCGTATGCCTCCACCTCGACCTTCGGCTCCATCGAGGAGTACCTCGACGTCGCCGACCAGTGCCTCGAACTCGGATACTCGGCGATCAAGTTGCACGCGTGGGGCGACGCCCGCCGCGACGCCGAGCTCTCCCGTCGGCTACGCGAGCATGTCGGGCCCGACGTGCCGCTCATGTACGACGGGTCGGCCGCCTTCGACCTCCCCGACGCCGTGTACTTGGGGCGAGCGCTCGCCGAGGTCGACTACCTCTGGTACGAAGAGCCGATGCTCGAGTTCAGCGTGACGGCGTACAAGTGGCTCGCCGAGAAGGTCGACGTGCCGCTGCTCGTCGCCGAGACGTCGGACGGCGCCAACATGAACACGGCGGACTTCGTGGCGAGTGGGGCCGCCTCCATGGTGCGCATCGGCACAGAGCTGCGGGGTGGCTTCACGGGGGCCCTCAGGATCGCGCACCTCGCGGACTCGTTCCGGCTGCGCGCTGAAGTCCACGGTCCGACGCTCACGAGCCGCCACCTCTGCATGGCGGTCTCGAACACGAGCTACTACGAATCCCTCGTCACGTCGAACCCCGTCCGACGCGAGGCTGGCGTCGACGCAAAAGGGATGATCCAAGCACCGACCGGTGTGGGGGTCGGACTTCCCGCCGGAATCGACTACCCCGCGGAGGTTCTGGTCTGATGGCACGCACCGATTGGTTCGACGAGGCCAGATTCGGGATGTTCCTGCACTGGGGTCTGTATTCGATCCCGGCCCGCCACGAGTGGGTCAAGGAACGCGAGAAGCTCGACGACGCGCACTACGACCGGTATTTCCGGCACTTCGACCCGGATCTGTACGACCCCGCGGAGTGGGCTGCTCAGGCCAAAGCCGCGGGCATGAAGTACGTCGTCTTGACGACCAAGCACCACGACGGCTTCTGCCTGTGGCCGTCGGCGCTCACCGACTACTCGGTCGAGAACACGCCCTACGGCCAGGACCTCATCGGACCCTACGTCGACGCGCTGCGGGCGGAAGGACTCAAGGTCGGGTTCTATTACTCACTGATCGACTGGCACCACCCGGGCTTCACGATCGACGGGATCCATCCGCAAGCCGACGACGAGGACGCCAAGCGAGAGCCGCGCGACTGGCCGTCCTACGTCGAATACCTGCACGGCCAGGTTCGCGAGCTGCTCACCAGCTACGGCGAGATCGACTACCTGTTCTTCGACTTCTCGTACAACATCTTCCGGGTCTGGAACGGCAAAGGCCCCGACGACTGGCAATCCGAGCGTCTGCTCGCGATGGTGCGCGAACTCCAGCCGGACATCCTCGTCAACGAGCGACTCGGCATCCCGGGCGACTTCGTCACGCCGGAGCAGTTCGTGCCGTCGAACGGGCTTCGGTCGGGAGGCGAGCGCGTGCGGTGGCAGGGCTGCCACACGTTCAGCGGCAGCTGGGGGTATGACCGCGACAACTTCGACTGGAAGTCGTCGCACCTGCTCACGACGCTGCTGATCGACACGGTCTCGAAGGGCGGCAACCTGCTGCTCAATGTGGGGCCGAACGCCCGCGGCGAGTTCGAGCCCCGGGCGGTCGACCGCCTCTCAGCGATCGGGGCGTGGATGAGGTTGCACTCGCGTGCCATCTACGGTGCGGGCCCGAGCGAGTTGACCCCGCCTCCGGACAGTCGTTACACGCAGCGCGGAGATCGCCTGTACTTGCACATCCTCGAGTGGCCTCTCGGCAGAATCCACTTGCCCGACCTGGCAGGCAAGGTGGAGCACGCGCAGTTCCTGCACGACGGGTCCGAGGTGGTCATCGATCTCGTCAAGCCGACGTCGCTCGCGCATATGGATGATGCGTCGCGCGATCCGGGCATGTTGACGCTGCTGCTGCCGACACACCGACCCGACGTCGAGGTGCCTGTGGTCGAGCTCTTCTTGCGCTCATGACGCTGCCGCTGACGATCCCAGACCTGGAGGTCTCAGGCGACGGGAACGGCTTCCGCTCGAGCTGGAGCCGCCGCGACCTCGGTAACGGCGTCGCCGAGTTCGACATCGTGATCGAGGCGGATGCCGTCGGGACCCCGCCGGTATTCACGATCGAGTGGCGCGTGCCCATGGTGGGCATCCATGCCCGATGGCATCCCGGAACGTACCTCGACAAGGGACTGCTGCCCGACTACGCGACCGGTTTCGTCGCCAACGCCACCGCGCTCGCACCCGTCGCCTCGCTCTACAGCCTCGACAATACGAACCGCCTGACGTTCGCCCTGTCGGACGCGCTCTCGACGAGCGTCGTGCGAACCGGCGTGAACGAGAACACGGCGACGATGGTGTGCGGCATCGACCTGTTCACCGAGCCTCGCGACCCGTTCGATCGGTACACGGCGACTCTGCGCGTCGACGCGCGGCCTCACACGTACGCTCAGGCGCTCGCGGGCATCGCCCGCTGGTGGGCGGAACTCCCCGGGATGACGCCGAGCGAGGTTCCCGAGCGTGCCCGCGAGCCGCTCTACTCCACCTGGTACTCGTACCACCAAGACCTCACGGCCGACGACATCGAACGGGAGTGCCGCGCTGCGCTCGAACTCGGGTTCCGCGGGGTGATCGTCGACGACGGCTGGCAGACGGATGGCGTCGGCACGGGGTACCTGTCGTGCGGCGACTGGGAACCCGCCGCGTCGAAGTTTCCCGACATGCGCGCCCATGTCGAGCGCGTTCAGTCCCTGGGGATGAGCTACCTGCTCTGGTTCGACGTGCCACACGTCGGTGAGAACACGCGAGCGTTCGAGCGGTTCAAGGATCACATGCTCGGGTACTGGCGAGCGGGGAACGCGTGGGTGCTCGATCCGCGCTTCCCCGAGGTGCGGGAGCACCTGGTCACGTTGTACGAGCGTTGCCTCCGGGAGTGGGGTCTCGACGGATTCAAGCTCGACTTCGTCGACAGCTTCCGTGCCCTCGGCCTCGAGAACGCGATGGTCGACCGCACGGACGGCGGTCGCGATCTAGCCTCCGTCGCGGTGGCGGTCGACACGCTCCTCTCCGACACCATCGCGCGGCTCCGGGCGATCGATCCCGACGTCATGATCGAGTTCCGCCAGTCGTACGTCGGCCCGTACATGCGCAAGTACGGCAACATGTTCCGCGCCGCCGACTGCCCGAACGATCCGCTGCGCAACCGGGTGAGCATCCTGGATGTTCGCGCCCTGGCCGGGACTTCGTCGGTGCACGCCGACATGCTCATGTGGCACGAGGCGGAGACGCCCGAGAACGTCGCGCTGCAGTTCGTCAACACACTGTTCGGCGTGCCGCAGGTCTCCGTCCGGCTCGACGACCTGTCCGACGATCACGTGCGGGTGGTGCGTCACTGGCTAGCGTTCGGTGCGCGCTACCGGGACGCGCTGTTGCGCGGTGAGCTGCGCGCGTCCAACCCCGAAGCGCACTACCCTCGCGTGTCCGCGCGCACCGACGACGCCGTCGTGAAGGTCCTCTACGACCTCCCGACATTCGAACTCGCCGACGACGAACCGCCGACGGCGGCGCTCGTGAACGGCTCGACGAACGGTCGGGCGATGCTCACTTTGGGTTCGAGTTGGTCGGGATCGACCGTGCAGATCCGGGATCCCCGGGGCGAGCTCGTGGAGCAGACGATCGCCGTCGCTGGCACTTCGAGTCTCGGAATCCCCGTCGGCGGCTACGCCGAGCTGACGCGGGGCGCCTGATCGTGCAGCGGCATCTCTTCCTCATCGGGGTGCGTCCGGAGGCACGTGACCGCTACCTCGAGTTGCATGCGGCTGTCTGGCCGGATGTCGAGGAACGACTCCGGCGATCGCACATCGAAAACTACTCGATCTTCATCTACGAAGACCTCCTGATCGGCTACTTCGAGTACCTCGGCGAGGACCTCGCGGCCGACATGGCGCGCGTCGCCGCCGACCCCGTCACACAGAAGTGGTGGGAACTCACCGACCCGTGTCAGTCGCCGCTTCCCGGCGTCGCGCGTGGCTGGGTGGAGGCCGCCGAGGTGTGGCACCTCGGCCCGCCCACTCCTCAACCGCCCTGCAGTGAGCGCGATTAGTCGAACTCATTCTCCATCGCGCCGACTTCGCTGCGGTAATTTCAGCTTCGATCGGCGATGAGTGGGACTGTTCAGAAGTGAATCTGTCCGCTATATTCTCGACAAGGGTCGCGCTGGGGCGCTGGCTGCCGGGGGACGTAGCGTCGCGTTGGGGGCGCTGCCTCCGGGGGACGTAGCACTGGGCCTCCGCGATTCGTGACCGACATCACAAGGGAGTGAAGTGTCTACTACGTCGTATCTTTCTGTTCGCAGGCCGACCGTGGTCTTGGCGACCGTGGTCGCCCTCATCGCGATGACCTTCTCGGTCGTCGTGGGGACCCCGCTCAGCGCGCGCGCCGACGATCCCAACGTCGCCCTCGGCAAGACCGCCTCGACCGACTCCGGATCGGGCACCGCCGAGTACGGCATCGACGACAGCATCTACACCGCGTGGCGGGCGGATGACGGGTCTCCCGGTCACTACTTCCAAGTAGACCTCGGCACCGCGCACACGCTCAGCGGCTCCGAGGTCGTGTGGGAGGCCCCCTACCTGATCAAGTACAAGATCGAGGTCTCGACCAACGGCACCACCTGGACGACCGCGGTCGACAAGACCAACAACTCCTCGAGCGACCAAGTACAGGCCGACACCTTCAGCCAGTCGGGTAAGCGCTACGTACGCATCACCATCACCGACCTTCCGGCCGGCACTCACGCGAGCATCAACGAGTTCCGCATCTTCGGGGTCGCGGGCGGCGGTGGCCCTTCGGCACCCAACTCCTTCACGCAGTCGTCGCCGGCATCCTCGGCGACCGGGGTCTCGACGACGCCCGCGCTGTCGTGGACCGCGGCGTCGGGCGCGACGAGCTACGCCGTCGTGGTCGCCACCAACAGCTCCTACTCGAGCCCCGTCGTGAACGCCACCGGCCTCACCGGCACCTCGTACACCGTGCCGTCGGCTCTCGCGAACAGCACGACCTACTACTGGAAGGTCACGGCGAGCAACAGCGGCGGGAGCACGGTCGCCACCAACGCCGGCATCACGTTCACGACCACGGGCGCCGCCCCGACGATTCCCGGCACGTTCACTCAGACGGCCCCTGCGGCGTCGGCCACGGGAATCTCCACGAACCCGACGCTGACCTGGGGCGCGGCCTCGGGAGCCAGCACGTACGCCGTCGTCGTCTCGACCAACTCGTCGTTCTCGAACCCGGTGGTCAACGTCACCGGTCTCACCGGCACGTCGTACGCGGTTCCGAGCGGTCTGGCGAACAACACCCAGTACTACTGGCGAGTGACGGCCACGAACGTCGCGGGCAACCGCACGGCCGGAAACTCCGGCATCTCGTTCACCACGGGCGCTGCGGCCCCGGGCGGCTTCACCCAGTCGTCGCCGGCCTCGGGCGCGTCCAACGTCTCCACCACTCCGACCCTCTCGTGGACGGCCTCGCCGGGGGCCTCGAGCTACACGGTCGTGGTGTCGACGAGCAGTTCCTTCGCGAGCCCGGTCGTCAACTCGTCGGGCATCACCGGAACGTCCTTCGCCGTCACCCCGCCTCTCGCCGCCGCCACGCAGTACTACTGGCGGGTCACGGCGGTGAACGGGGTGGGCTCGACGCAGGCCGCCAACGCCGGTGCGAGCTTCACCACGAGTGCAGGCTGCGTGGGCACCTGCACCGGTCTCACCTCCGGGGCCTACGTCGTCAACAACGCGAACGGGACGATCAGCAAGGTCGAGCAGGGCACGACCGTGGCGCAGTTCCTCGCCAACGTGAACGCTCCGTCGAACTCCACCGTGCAGGTCTTCAAGGACAACGGCTTCACCTCGCGCTCCGGTTCGGACCTCATCGAGACGAGCAACCTCGCGGTGGTCTCCGGTGCGGTGAGCAAGACGTACACGATCTCCGTCATCAAGACGACGCTGATCGGGACGATCGCCGACACGTTCGACAACGCCGCCGGCAACGACACCCTGGGCGGGTGGGGCCTGCCGTACGGGGGCTCCGTCGTCACGGTGAGCGGCTCCAACAAGGCGCTCAAGATCGTCAACTCGGGCGAGAACGCCTTCGAGCAGAGCCGCAACTTCGCGCCGGTCTCGGGCACCATCCGAGTGACCGAGCGAATGCTCTTCACCAACGTGTCGTCCCTCAAGTCGGCCCCGCGCATCTTCAGCAACGCCGACCTCATCGGTGAGCTCCGGTTGCAGAGCGGCCAGCTGCTCATCAACAACGGTGGAAGCTGGGCCGTCGTGGCCGGCGGCGGGGCGATCGCCCCCAACGTCTGGTACGACATCAACGTCGAGCTCGACACCGACACCGACACCTACAAGGCGTGGGTGGGAACGGCAGCGCCGAGCGGCTCGTACGCGCTCCTGACGCCGGCGTCGTCGGTCTCGGGTATCGCCTACGTCCTGCCGCAGAGCGACACGGGCGGCATCCAGATCGACTCACTCCGCGTCGACCGGGTCGACCAGGCCAACATCGCCGCTCCGCTCAGCAGCATCGCGCGCGCGTCGATCGCCAACGACTACTTCGTGGTGACCGACTCCAGCAATTCGGGTGGTGCGATCACGGTCTACACGAACACCTCCGTCAACGACCTCCTGTCGCGGGTCTCCGGGGTCAACGGGGGAGCGATCTCCGTACCGGGCAAGACCGGTGCGAGCATCCTCACCGGCAGCGACACGGTCGTCGTCACCTCGGCAGACGGGAGCACCACTCGCACCTACTCCGTCTCGGTGGCCGTGAACACGAACGCGAAGGTCTACTCGCTCTACGCGCCGGTCGTCGTCGACAACTTGGCCGGCACGGTCTCGGGAATCGAGCAGGACACCTCGGTGGATACCCTCCGCGGTCTCCTCGAGCCCGCGAAGAACGGGTCCTTCGTCATCAAGTCGCAGAGTGGAGCGACCAAGACGACCGGGATCATTCTCGCGACGGACACCTTGCTCGTGACGGCGGAGTCGTCCTCGGTCAGCCCGCGGACGTTCACCTTGTCGCTGCTTCCCGACACGATCGTCGCGCGGTACTACGTCGATCCGGTGGCGGGCAACGACGCCAACTCCGGCACCATCGGAAGTCCGTTCCGGACGCTCGCGCAGGCGAAGTCGGTCGTCAACTCGGTCAAGAACGGCATCAACGGGGACATCGGGGTCTACCTCCGAGGGGGCACGTACCAGTTGGCTGCCCCGTTCGTGCTCAACGGCTCTGACTCCGGCGTCAACGGACACAAGATCGTCTACAAGGCGTACCCGGGCGAGACCCCGAGCCTCTCCGGTGGGGAAGTCATCACCGGGTGGACCGTCGACAAGACAGTCGGGGGCAACACCGTCTACAAGGCGAACGCGCACTCGCTGACCTTCGGTCAGCTCTACGTGAACGACCGCCCCGCCACGCTCGCTCGATTCCCCAACGCGGGAACCGAGAACTCCGTGACGGGCTGGGACCTCAGCACGGGGTCGCCGAAGGTGGCGACCTCCGAGGTGCCCTCGTTCTCGAACCCGTCGAACAACCGGGCACGTATTCGGGTCCAGGCGCGGTGGATCGACATCGCCCTCCCGATCCAGTCCCTGACATCGGCCGGCGGCGTGACCACGGTCACTCCGACGAGCACGGCAAGTCAGCCGGCGGCGAACATGGCGCCCGGCACGCAGGGACCGGGTAACCCGTACCACTTCGACAACGCCTACGCGTTCTTGGATGTGCCGGGTGAGTGGTACCTCGACAAGTCGACCAACACGGTCTATTACGTCGCGGCTCCCGGCCAGTCGATGAGTTCGCTCAATGTCGTGGCGCCCAAGCTGGAGGAGATCGTCAAGTTCCAGGGCACGCTCAACAACCCCGTGCGCAACATCGAGTTCAACGGCGTCACGTTCGAGCACACCACGTGGTTGGCACCGCTGACCGATGGCTACATGTGGGGTTCGTGGTCGTCATTCCCGTCGTACACCGACACCACGGGCAACAAGCAGCCCGGGTGGACGACGGCGGTGGCTCACCGTCCGCTGGCGGCAGTCCTCATCGAGAAGGCTCAGAACATCTCGATCGTGAAGAGCACCGTGCGGAACACGGGAGGTGTCGGCATCTTCCTCCGGGAGTCGCAGAACAACTCGATCATCGGTAACGCGATCTACGACGTGGGCTACCACGGGATCCAGGCCGGCATGTTCCAGAACTTCGACTCCGACGTCTACCCGGGCGTCGACTACGAGAAGGGCACGCCGACCGACACGCGGTACATCCAAAAAGATGACGTGATCGCGAACAACTACATCTCGCGGGTCGGGACGAACTTCCTCGGCGGCATCGGGATCAAGCTGGGCTGGATCAGCAACACCGTGATCGAGCACAACGACATCTACAACGTGCCGTACTCGGGAATGATGCTCGGAAACGGCAAGCCGACGTTGGTCTCGCCGCTCGGTAACCTCCAGGTGCGCTTCAACAACGTGTCTCGGGCCAACACGCTCCTCTCCGATGGAGCAGCCATCTATGCCTACGCGAAGCACTCGCCGAGGACCGTCATCGAGGGCAACTTCCTCCACGACGGGTTCTACTCGCAGTACGAGGACAGCTCCAACGTGCTCGGCCTGTACTTCGACGACGGTGCCAACGGATTCACGGTGAAGAACAACCTGGTCACCAACATGGTGAGCGGCTTCATCAACGGTGGCGTGGACGAGCACATCGATCGTGGAGGGATCTTCACGGGCAACCAGCCGACGAACCCGGCCGACATCGCGAGCATCATCGCCAACGCCGGACAGGAGGTGCCGTACCGGTTCCAGCGTCTCGCGCCGACCGCGACGCACTTCCCCGGCACGGTGCGGCTCACGAGCGGGGACACGGGCGGCCTGAGGGTACGGTTCGAGTTCGCGCCCGGCTGGACGGTCTACTACACGACGAACGGTTCCACGCCCACGACGAGCAGTTCCGTCGCGAGTGGGTACGTGACCATTCCGACCGGCGGCACGACCCAGCTCCGGGTCGTCGCGATCAACAACTCCACGGGCGCGAGGTCCGAGGAGTTGGCCGGGACATACGTGATCGAAACCGTGCTGTACCAGTACTCGCTCGATGGCAACACCGCGACCGCACCCATGATCGAAGGCCACACCCGGTCGACGTTCGTGCAGCAGTCGAGCGGATGGCGCTGGAGCGGCTTCACCCCGAAGCCGGCCAACCCGGATGCGACCCCGCCGGCCGCCGGCGAGGAGTGGAAGGACGTCGACACGACGATGTACCTCGACCCGGGTGTGGGAGCGCACATCCAGTTCACCGGGCGCCCCACGGGCAGCGGAAGCACCTCTGGTGCCTACGCGTACTCGATCGTGTCGTCGACCGGATCGTCGACGACGGCGAACGGGTCGCTCAACGGGCTGCAGGCCGCGCGCGTCGAGGTCGGTTCGGACGGAGGGGCCTGGCCCTACCTTCCGGCCACGGCGAACATCGCCGGCCCGCCCTACCCGGCGGTGACGCGACTGCTCATGCGTGACGGCAATGGAACGTGGTTCCTGTCGACGGCAGCCACGGCACCGACGATCAACAAGGCGGGCAACTTCACCTTCGCTCCGTTGAACACCCTCGGCTGGCAGCAGTTGAACACCGCCAGCCAGGCAATCCTCAACAGCGCACCGAACCCCGATGCGCGGGTCGGAGCGATCTCGGTGAACTCCGCGCTCGTCAACCCCGATCTCTCGCAGATCACGGGAACGGGTCTCTACATCGATTCGGTGGCCAACGAAACCTCCTACCTGAGGTTCCGCGGCATGACGTTCCTCGGCTGACGCTGAAGGGCGCATCTCAGCCGAAAGACCGAACGGGGCGGCTCGCACGTGCGAGCCGCCCCGTTCGGCGTGTCACGCAGGGCGCGTTCACGCCCGCTCGGTGCGCTTGGCCATAAAGCCGCCAGTTGTGCGACCTCGTCGAGGTCGAGAGCGTCGAAGCGCGGGGCGAGGCGGGCGACGGCATCCCGTTCGAACGCCTCGTCCGAGGCGCGGGCGGCGGGCGCGAGGTGGGTGAGCCGCACTCGCGCGTCTCCTGCCGGGGTGGTGACCTGCACGAGATCCTGTCTCGGGATCACTGATTGTGCGACGTTAGGCCTCTGTCGGATGTACCGGGCCAATGATGCTGGTGCTTGCATTCTGAGTCGATCGGCTCATAGTGAGTCCTCCCCATGCCGAGACTCACCAACACTGCCTACCTTCATCATCGCCGGCGCCTCACCGAGCTCTGGGGACGGAGCGACGGCAACGACTTCGCAGTACTCCCGAGCACTGCCCAGCACGATCTTCACGATTACTTCGCGCCAACGGTCGGGATGTCTGATCGGGAGCGCTCGAGTACCGCGCCGCGATGGCGAAGAAGTTCACGTCGCTACCGAGCCAGGCCGGCCGTGCCTACGCAGCGCTCCTCTCCGACCAGCACGGATCACCCAACCGCATGATCCAAGACCACAAGGCGAAGCAAACGAGCCTCGTGTCGTTCGGCAAACACCATCGCTCGCTGCAGGTACTGCCTGTTTCGAGAGTCAAGCCGGATGCACAACTGATCGCGCGGATTCTCATGGAGCTGGCAAACGAGACGACAGGATCTGCCACGCTTGATTCCGGTAGTGCTTAGAGAAATTGAACATCAATCATATAATGGGGGCATAGGAGCGCACGCAACATGGCAGTTCACGAATTCACAGTAGAAACCGTCGGCCCGGACATCGCAACAGTCACACCTGACTTGGTAGTACAAGAGGATCGCACTGTAGATGAGACCCCTTACAAGGACCGTCTTCCGTGCGGAAGTCCGCTCGCAGGGCGTTCGTGGCTGGCTCATCCAACAGAAGCGCGGACGCAACGAGGCTTGGGAAGACACGAAGAAGATCGACTTCCGAAAGCTCAAGTCTGGCGAGGGTGCCAACATCGAGCTGAGTACCGAGGCGCTCTCCCGCGTCGTCGAGCAGTACGACATTCTCAAGAGCCACATCGAACAGCACGGTCTCAAGTTTGGGAAGCAGAGTTACGTCTCCGGCAAGAAGGACGAGATCCTCATCGTCAACTCGAAGTCGGTGGCGGCATCGATCTCGTCGATTCTTGAGAAACAGCCGGACGAAGAGTTCTGGGCCGATCTTGCGTCAAATCAACCACGCCTACTGCGGCGTCTCGCTGACGGTGCTCAGCACGAAGTCCGAAGACGACAACTTCGCGTCTTTGAGCTCTTCCTAGCTGAAGCGGCCAACCTTCAGAAGTACGCCACGGCCCAACAGCTGACAGACACCAAAGACGAGAAGGTCTGGCAGCGATTCTTCGAACGGAACCCGTGGATCTTCGGCTACGGGCTGGACTACCAGTACCTGAACATCCTGCAGCGAGAAGCCACCGTTGGCGGCCCGACGGTCGGAGGCACCGACCAAGAGATCATCGACTTCCTGATGGGTTCAACTGAGTACACGGTCTTGGTGGAGATCAAGACCGCTGAGACGCCGCTGATGTCTCAGATCAAGAACCGGTCGAACTCGTGGCGGCTATCTAGCGACCTCATTCATGCGCAATCTCAGATCCTCGAACAACGCGCGAGCTTCCAGGCCTACGCCGACGCGAACGCCGGGAACATGTTCACCAAGTCCGGCGCCCGCATCACTCAACGGACACTGAACCCAAAGGTCATTTTGATCATCGGCCACGCCAGTTCGCTCGATGAAGCCGACTCCGAAAAGGAGCGAGAGATCAAGAAGCGCACCTTCGAGCTTTACCGACGCGAGCTGCACAACATCACCGTGCTCACATACGACGAGCTCTACGACCGCGCACGCCACATTCTGGAAATCTCGAAGCCGGTTACCACCTAGGCCGTCACTGGATAGACGGACGCCGCCCTCTCGGCCGCATCGTTACACCTGCAGCGACTAGTGCCCGTTGAATCGGGCCATGTGTGATCCCGACTTCTTCCTCGAGCTGCGCAACGGTCTTGCCAGACTCGTACCCGCGCACCAGAACCGCGATCTGCTCTTGGGTGAGTGATCGCTGCCTCACGACGATGTTGTGCCTCCGGAGGAGCGCCAGGAGTGCTGACTTCGAAACCTTGAACTCATCCGCGAGAGCTTGAGCGGCCTCGCCGGCCTCGTAGCGCTGGATCAGGTCCGTACGTCGCTCTTTGCCCAGACGCTTGCCGATCTGATGCGCTTCGAAGGTCAGCGCGCCCCGAGATTCCGCGCCGGGCTGGGCCATCTCACGCAACTGACCAGTGGTGAAGGGCAGATCTGAATTTGTGGAACAGAGGTGGATAAGGTCAACCAAGAAATGATCGTTAGAACCTCGGACCTTGAAAGGTCCGGGGTTCTTTCGTTCCCAAGGGAACTCACCCCTGGGGCGCTCGACCGCCAGGAACGCGCCCAGACGCGTCAGTGAGGCGTCCTGGGCGACGTTCCGGCCCGTCTCCTTCGCACCTCTGGCGAGGGAAATCCCGACCTCTGTCGGACGATCAAGGTCGGAAGTTCTAACGTGCGTTGTTTGCACCCTCTTCCGATCGCGAGCGAGATCGAGTTCGAGACTCTCGGACAGAAGCCGCTGAGCCGGCTCGGTGAGATCGGAGCCGACGATCTCGTCGTCGAAGACATAAATCCGATCGAAGACGCTTTGGTTCAACTCCCGCCGCATCCCGTCGGGGGCGTTCTCGTAGTAGCGCATCGGACGCGCGAGCAGCGCGCAGAGGTAGTCCAACTTCTCGAGCACCAGCCCGCGGTCGGTGGTGTTGCGCGTGATGAGCGCTTCGGCTTCGGCCCGTGCGCTGCTGATCCTCGCCTGCTCGGACTTCAAGTGATCGAGCGTGATCGCATCGACGTAGAAGGCCTGCATCAGGCGTTCGCTCTGTTTGCTGAGGTCTGCCAGTGACCGCTTCGCCTCGGCCTCGGCACGGTCTTGATTCGGCAGCAACGTATCCATGTGTTCCAGCACCAGGCGGCGCACCGCGTCGAGCCGATCCGATGACAGCGTCACCGTCGACCAGTGCTGCTCGACCAGGTCCTCCACCATGTGCGCCTGAGTCGCCTTGAAGGTGCAGCCGTTCTTGAGGCGCTGACGGCAACTTCTCAGGAAGAGCGATAGCGCTGCGGGTTGACGGGCCCGGAGAGCGATCGTCGTTCGCCCCGGCCGGCATGTCTCCGTTGTCCTCCGGTGACACTCGCATCCAGGCGCAAGCACAGAGTGGGCGTCTAGCCTGGTAATGAGGGAGGTACCGATGCAGGCGTTGCGCGCACTGTTCACGACGCACTCGCGCGCCCGTCGTCGCCTCCTCGTTTCGCTCGGAGCGGCACTTCTCGTCATCGTGGGGCTTGTCGCGATGCACGGCTTCAATATCGACACGGGTCATGCGTCGACTGGCGGCGCGATGGCAACGTCTGCCAATGTTGCGGACCATCACCCGTCTGCACTCAGAGATACCGGTCCGGGGACAGCGGCCTGCGCCGACGATTGCGGTGATGCAGGCCACCTCGGGATGGCAATGGTGTGCGTCCTCGCGCTCCTCGCTGCCGTCTTCGCGCTCACCATCCCTCCCGCCGAGAGTCTCGCCAGGTTGCGAGACCGCCTGCAACAGCGGTTCGAATCGTGGGTCGGCTCTCGTGCTCCGCTTCGCCCACCGTCCCTCATCGCTCTTTCCATCAGTCGAACGTGATTCGCGGCGCCCGACGCCGCTCGCCTCTTGCGCGCGCTGAACGCCGCGCACCTAATCACGCACGACTAATGAAGGAAAGAATCACCATGAAGTTTCGTACCTATGCGCTCGCAACGAGCGCCGCTGCCCTCCTCCTTGTCCTCGCCGGCTGCTCGGGCATGAGCGGCGACATGGAAGGCATGGATCACGGCTCGGACGGCAACACCAGCGCGCCCACCGACTCAGTGAGTGCTGAGTTCAACAGCGCGGATGAGACGTTCGCGATGGAGATGATCGCTCACCATGAGCAAGCCATTGAGATGTCAGACATGCTGCTCGCGAAGGAGGGTGTTGACGCGCGCGTCGTTGAGCTCGCCGAGGCGATCAAGGCAGCGCAGGACCCCGAGATCGACCAGATGCTGGGATTCCTCGATGCCTGGGGTTTGGAGATGCCCGAAGACATGAACGGGATGGAGGGCATGGACCACAGCGGCGGCGGCATGATGTCCGACGACGACATGGCCGCGCTGGGGCAAGCCTCGGGACCGGAAGCCTCGTCGCTGTTCCTTGAGCAGATGATCCAGCACCACCAGGGCGCGATCGATATGGCGCAGCAGCAAATCGAGAATGGTCAGAACCCCCAGGCTCTCGAACTGGCGCAGAAGATCGTCGACGACCAGACGGCGGAGATCGCCGAGATGCAGGACCTGCTGGCCCAGTTGTAAGTCGAAAGGAGGGAGGCGGCACCGTCTGCCGCCTCCCTCCTTCGCTTGCTCATGAATGAATCGCGCCACGCGGCGCTCTTACTGCTCTGCGCTCTGCTCCTCGCCCTGGTGGCGATCGGAGCGCTACTTGCGATGCAATCGATTGGATGACTGATGACCCCCAGGACGTTGGTGCGAGGCATTGTGCTTCTCGGCGCCCTACTCGTGCTCGGCGGCTGTGCGGCGAGCCCGCCCGTAGCGCCCCCGACGGCCGCCGCTGAACATATCCATGAGCTGGCTTTCGATCCGGCGGACGATGCCGTCCTCGTTGCAACGCACGCCGGGATATTTCGACTCGACGTGCGGAGCGAGGCCGTCGAAGGTCCGGTTGGCGGACTGACGTTCGACGCGATGGGACTGACGGTGGCGGGTGGCACTGCCTATCTATCTGGCCACCCTGGTCCCGCGACCCCAGCCGAGTTCGCAGGACCAAACCTTGGGCTCCTAAAGAGCACGGACGGCGCACAGTCATGGAGTCAAGTCGCGCTCGCGGGCGAGGCAGACTTCCACTCGCTCGCCGTGAGCGCGGCGCGCCCGAGTCGCGTTTTCGGCCTCGCGGGGGAGATGTTGCACCGGTCCGATGATGGCGGTGCGACGTGGCAACAGGTCAGCACACTCCTGGCCCGGGATCTGCTCACTCCCGAGGGCAGCCCCGTGCTCTACGCGACGACAGCCGAAGGGCTCGTCGTCAGCAGCGACGATGGTGCCACCTTCGCCGCCGTCCTGGGTGCCCCACCTCTCTATCTCATCGCGGAGGGGGCCGTGCCTGATGGGCGGCTGGTGGGTGTCGATGTCTCCGGCATCATTTGGTACCAGGAAGAGCCGGGTGGATCGTGGCTCGAAGGCGGGTCAGTCGAAGGCGATCCGGCAGCGTTGATGGTGATGTCCGCGAGCGGTGACATCATCGTGGCGGATCAACGCGGGGTGGTCCTGAGCGTCGATATGGGCCAGTCGTGGTCGGTCCTATGGGCAGCACCGTGAGCGGTGGTTGCAACGAGAAATTAGAGGTCCTCGAGTAGCCGCTCCATCGCAGCGATCTCAGCGGTTTGATCCGCAATAACCTTCTTCGCGAGTGCGACGGCATCTGCGTTGACGCCTCCCTCGACTTCGACCCGCGCCATATCGATGGCTCCCTTGTGGTGGGTGATCATGCCCTCGAGGAACAGCCGCGCTGCTTCAGTGTCCTCGGCGGTGCGCAGTGCCTCCATGTCGGCGTCGCTCATCATGCCCGGCATGATCATGGTGTGGCCGCCGTGCCCGGTCATGCTGTCGACGCCCCAGGCATCAAGCCACCCGTTCATCTGATCGATCTCAGGCTGCTGCGGCTGTTTGATGCGTTCTGCGAGCGCTCGAACGTCGCTTGGCACGCCGTCCTTGGCAAGCAGCATGTCGGCCATCTCAACGGCGCCCTGGTGATGCGGCACCATGTTGGCTGCGAACGCTTCGTCCCGCTCGTTATGCTGCCCGCCGCGGTTCTGCCAGGCGACGAGCCCGACACCGGCGAGCCCGACGAGTACGACAACGGCCGCGATGATTGCTATTCGTTTGTTCATGTATCCCTCCTTCCACGAGAGTGGGGTTACTTAGTCCTCGACCGAACAAGTCGAGGCGCGAAGGCAGACTTCTCCGCCCTCGCGCCCCTACTCGTACTACGAACGGACCAGACGAGCGATGGCCTGAGTTGCCTCGTTCAATTTGGCTTCCGCGATGTCACCACCTGACTGCACCGCGTCCGTCACGCAGTGCTTCAAGTGGTCGTCGAGTAGCCCAATGGCGACTCCCTGAAGTGCGCTGGTCAGTGCCGAGATCTGCGTCAGGATGTCGATGCAGTACTGCTCCTCATCGACCATGCGGTGGATGCCGCGGGCCTGACCTTCGATCCGCTTGAGGCGCGCGAGGTACTTCTCCTTATCGGAGATGTAGCCGTGATGCGCGTGGCTATCCGACATTGACCGGCTCCTTCTTCTCTTCCACCACCGCGCCGAGAATCTCGCGCGCACTGGTCTCCGGCCGCAGGTCGAGACGACGCAGCAGCTGGGCGTTCAGGGCCACGACGATGGTCGACAGCGACATCAGGATCGCCCCAACCGACATCGGCAGGATGAAACCGATCGGCGCGAGAACACCGGCCGCCAGCGGGACCGACAGCAGGTTGTAGCCCGCCGCCCACCACAGGTTCTGCTTCATCTTCCGGTACGAGGCCTTCGACAGTTGGATGACGGACAGGACCGAACGCGGATCGGAGCTGGCCAGGATGACGCCCGCCGAAGCGATCGCCACGTCCGTGCCTGCACCGATCGCGATGCCGACGTCCGCCTGCGCAAGCGCCGGAGCGTCGTTGACGCCGTCGCCGACCATTGCCACCGAGCGGCCTTCAGCCTGCAGTTGCTGAACCTTGGCCGACTTATCCTCCGGACGGACGCCCGCGAAGACGCGGTCGATGCCGAGTTCCTTCGCGACGGTGTTCGCGACCGCTTCGGCGTCACCGGTGATCATGACGACCTGGCGACCGAGCGCGTGGAGCGCATCCACCGCCTGGCGCGACTCTTCGCGGATGGCATCAGCCAGCCGCAGGGCACCGATCACCTTTCCATCGGCCACGACGTGCAGAATGATCGCACCCTCCTGACGCCACTGATCGGCGATCGGTAGTTCACTCGCCTTCTCCTCACTCAGGAGGTTCGGTCCGCCGACACGAATCGTCTTCCCATCGACCTTGGCCGTGACGCCCACGGCAGGCGACGACGTGAAGTCCGTTGCGCTCCGCACAGTGAGCCCGCGCTCGCGGGCCGACTGCACGATCGCCCGAGCGAGCGGATGCTCCGAGTCAGCCTCCGCGGCAGCCGCCAGGGCGAGCAGTTCGTCTTCACTGATTTGGCCGGCGACCTCGGTCGCCGTGATGGTCGGTTCACCCTTCGTCAGCGTGCCGGTCTTGTCGAACAGGATCGTGTCAACGGTCCGCATGCTTTCAAGAGCCAAGCGGTCCTTCACGAGCACGCCGCCGCGAGCCGCGCGTTCCGTCGCGATCGAGACGACTAGCGGGATGGCAAGGCCCAGTGCGTGCGGGCAAGCGATGACGAGCACGGTGATGGTGCGGATGATCGCCTCGTCGGGCAGCCCCACCAGGCTCCAGACGATGACCGTGATGACACCGGCGCCGAGGGCGAACCAGAACAGCCAAGCCGCCGCCCGATCAGCGATGCGCTGCGCCCGGGACGTCGAATTCTGCGCCTCTGAAACGAGCCGCTGAATACCGGCGAGCGTGGTGTTGTCGCCAACTGCGGTGATCTCGACACGTATAGAGGAGTCGGTGGCGATCGTGCCGGCCACAACCGACGCTCCCTCGCCGCGGGTCACGGTCCTCGACTCACCCGTGATCATGGACTCGTCCATGCTGGCTGAGCCGGCACTCACGCGGCCATCCGCCGGGACGCGACCACCAGGACGCACCACGACGACGTCGCCGACCTTGAGCTCAGAGGGCGTGACCGTTCGGGTGCGGTCGCCGTCGACGACCTCGGCCTCATCGGGCAGCAGTGCGGCCAGTGAGTCGAGAGCGGAGGTGGTCTGAGCGAGCGAACGCATCTCGATCCAGTGGCCGAGGAGCATGATCACGATCAGGAGCGCGAGTTCCCACCAGAAATCGAGTTCGTGGTCGAGGAATCCCAGACTTGCCCCCAGCGAGGCGACAAAAGCGACCGTGATGGCCAAGCCGATGAGCAGCATCATGCCGGGCCGGAGCGCGCGTACCTCCGAGACAGCGCCCGTCAGGAACGGCCAGCCACCCCAGAAGAACATCACCGTGCCGAGAACCGGAGAGATCCAGTTGACCCACGCAACGTCAGGGAGGTCGTACCCGAGCAGCATCGAGAACATGCCCGAGAACGCCACCACTGGCACAGCGAAGGCCAACATGATCCAGAAGAGGCGGCGGAATTGGCCAACGTGATCGCCGTGACCCGCATGTCCTCCATGGCCGCCATGACCGGCGTGCCCACCGTGGCCCATGGTGTTGTGATCCATGTGACCGTGGTCGTGCGCCGCGTGCTCGTCGTGCTGGTGGCTGGCGTGATCGTGACCGGCAGCGGCGGGCGCTTCGTGGTCGTGATGGGCGTGGTCCGCCGCGCTGTGATCGTGCTCAGCGTGGCTGTTCCCAGAAGACGCTTCACGCTGAGCCAGCACCTCGCGAGGTGACGGCAGGGTGCGCGCGGCGGCAACGAACCGCTCAGGATCGGCGTCGAACCGTGGGCCGCAGCCTGCGCAGCAGAGCCAGTAGCGCTCGCCGCCGTAGTCGCGGTAGAAGCCGGCGGCCTCAGCATCTTCCTTCACCACGACGTTTTTCGGCATCACTGGGCAGACCGCGAGGGCTTCATCAGGTGCGCTCAGTGCAGCGGCAGACGTGTGGTCATGTTCGTGTGGCACAGTTCCTCCATACCCATAGGGGGTTTATGTATCCAGTATACCCTCCCGGGGTATCAATGTGAAGTCTCCGGGTTGCGCTGCTGGAAGGGTGGAGGAGCGGCCGACTCACTCCAACCCTTCAGGCGCAACCCCTCGCGTGCGGTGCGTATGCGTGCTTACCGTGGCCGCTCGGGACGCTATGAGAAGGAGAGAACTTTGACTGTGACCGAAGACATGCTGCGGACCTATCCAGCCGATCTCGGAGGTGTGGACACGGCTGCGCTGGTGCGCTGCATCGAGGCATGTATGGAATGCGCACAGGCGTGCACCGCCTGTGCAGACGCATGTCTCAGCGAAGAGATGGTCGCCGATCTGAGGAAGTGCATCCGAACCAACCTCGATTGCGCGGACCTCTGCGAAGCGACGGCCCGAGTGCTGTCACGGCACACCGGTTATGACGCGAACATCACTCGAGCTGCGCTGGAGGCCTGCGCAGCCGCTTGCAAGGCGTGCGCCGACGAGTGCGAACAGCATGCCGACATGCACGAGCACTGCCGCGTGTGCGCGGATGCCTGCCGACGGTGCGAACAGGCTTGCCTGGAGCTGCTCGCCACTCTGTGATGTACCTACTGGAAGGGTGAAAACCCGGCCGATTACTCCCGGGCTGGCGTACTACTGCCCAGCAAGCATCGGTGTTCAGCGCAACTTTCTACTGAGCCTCGGTGCCACGGGACCGGTCGAAGTGACTTGACGGGAACGAGGAACAGTTATGCAGGAACACGAACACAGCGGCGGTGCGATCCATGAGGATCGCCGCGATGACGGCACGCAGAAGCACGACCGAGGCCACTCCACACTGAGCATGTATCTGCGGTTCGCCGCCATGATCCTGACCGGAATGGTCGTCATGTACGCGACTATGTTCGTCGGCTCCTACGCGTGGAGCCACATCCGCCTGAGTGAGAGCCGCATCTTCATGGCCCTCACTATGGGCGGTGCTATGGGGCTCGTCATGATCGCCTGGATGCTCAAGATGTACAAGAGCACGAAGGCGAACATCGCCGTCGTCACCGCCAGCGCCATTGTGCTAGCGGGAGGTATCTGGCTAGATCGCAGTCAGATCCTCGTGGATGATGTCGGCTTCATGAACTCGATGATCCCGCACCACTCGCTCGCGATCACAAGGTCAGAGCGATTCCAGAACACCGATATCCGCGTGTGTGAACTCGCTGTCGAGATCAGCGAAGCGCAACGCCGCGAGATTTTCGAGATGGACTGGCTGATCTCCGATATCCGGGAAAACGGACCCGCGGATAGCGCTGCCGAGGCGGCAGCCAGACCGGTACCCGAGTACCAGGAGGCAGCCGAGCGGCAATGCCCCACGGAATGAACGCGCGAGTGCACGCCTGGACGCTATCGCCCACCCCTCGGACGTAGTTCGGCTCCCGCCTCGCGCAACTTGGCGAGAACGGTGGTCTTTCCGAGTCCGGTGCGTCGCGCAATATCGCGTGTACTCAGCCCCGACTCGTAGAGCGACAGCACCTCGCCCGCCAGGCTGACGCTGACGCGACGGCGTGATGGCTTGGCGCGTTGGCGCCGTTCTGATCCCGAGTCCTCCACAAGGGTGTTGGTCTTGAGTTGAGCCAGGACAACAAGAAGAAGGCCCCGGTCGGAAGACCGGGGCCTTCTGCATGCCGGGGCTCGCGGTCAGACCCCCGGAAGGGCGACCCAGATGCGGGCGCCGCCCCACGGGGAGTCCTCGACGCCGATGCTGCCCCCGTGGGACTCGACGATGCGCCGACAGGTCGACAGTCCGATTCCCAGTCCGGGGACGTCACCGGCGGCGCCGCGCTCCATGAGGGCGAACACGAGGTCGCGGTGCTCGAGAGGGATGCCGGGGCCGTTGTCGTCGACGGTGATCCGGCAGCCGCCCTCGATCGACGTCGACCGGATGTCGACGCGCGGCACGACGCCCGACGCGGCGCTGAACTTGATCGCGTTCGCGACCAGGTTCTGCAGGAGCGCCCGCACCAGGGTCGCGTCGCCCACCGCCCGGGCGTCGAGCGCGCCGGTCACCTGAGCGCCGCTCGCCGTGATCGCCGCGTCGAGGTCGTCGATGACCGCCGCAACGACCTCGCTGAGGTCGAGGAGGTCGTGGCGGGGCTGCGAACCTCCGAGTCGGGCGAAGTCGAGGAGGTCGGCGATCATCGCCTCCATCCGGGTGGTGGCGGCGTCGGCGCGTTCGAGGGCGTGAGCCGCGTGCGGGGCGTCGGCGAGCCGAGGGTCCAGGGTGGCGAGCTCGATGAATCCCGCGATCGCCGTGAGCGGGTTGCGCAGGTCGTGGCCGATCTGGCCGGCGAACGACTCGAGGCGTTCGTTGGAGTGGCGCAGGTCGCGGGCGATCCTCCGCAATTCCAGCGCGTCGACCACCTGCTCGGCGAGCACCTCCAGGCCGCGACGTCGCTCGGAGGACAGGTCGGACGTGGCGTCGTCGAACACGCACAGGGTGCCGATCGGCAGGCCTGCCGGGGTGATGAGAGGAGTTGACGCATAGAACCGCACGTCGGCGATCACTCCTGTGACGAACGGGTTGGCCGCGAAGCGGGTGTCGTCCCGGGCGTCCGCGACCACCACCTGCCGCGCCCCCTCGAACACCTTCGCGCACATCGAGTCCTCGCGACTGCAGACATCGGCCGCGAAGCCGAACGCCGCGATCTGATGCTGAAAGCGGTCGTCGATGATGTTGATGACGGCCTTCGGCACGTCGCAGAGCGTCGCCGCGAGCCAGACGAGTCCGTCGAGGTCGGCCGTCGGCTCGGTGAGCACGCGGTACCCCGCGATGGCCTCGCGGCGCGCCACATCTTGTATCGTCTGCACGACGACCCACCCCCGAGTGCGACCCTAGCCCCGGCCCGCGGGCGTCGGCGTCCCCC
The DNA here is from genome assembly GCF_057350545.1 of Pseudolysinimonas sp. Lineage (NCBI taxonomy): Bacteria > Bacillati > Actinomycetota > Actinomycetes > Micrococcales > Microbacteriaceae > Pseudolysinimonas > Pseudolysinimonas sp. Next base: position 36,418 of record NZ_JBMRCP010000059.1, read on the forward strand.
CGATCACGGGGTGCGGGTCCGGTGCCCGCCCTACAGCCCCTGCGCGAGCCGGTGGTAGGCGGCGTTCCAGCGCACCTCGTTCTCGAACCCGCCGGTCGTGGTCGACTCGTCGATCACGAGCAGCTCGATGCCCGACATCTTCGCGAAGTCGCGGAACACCTCGACGCCCACCTGGGTCGTCATGACGGTGTGGTGGGCGGCACCGGCGGTGAGCCACGCGGTCGCCGAGGTGCGGAAGTCGGGGCGCGGCTTCCACACCGCGCGACCGACGGGCAGCTTCGGCATCGGCGCGGGCAGCGGCACGTTGTCGACGACGTTCGCGACCAGGCGGAAGCGGTCGCGCAGGTCGGAGAGCGCGACGACGAGCGCCGGACCCGGGTCGGCGGTGAAGACCAGCCGCACGGGGTCGTCCTTGCCGCCGATGCCGAGGGGGTGGATCTCCAGCGACGGCCGTGAGGTGGTCAGCGAGGGCGAGACCTCGAGCATGTGTGCCCCGAGGATGAGTTCGTTGCCGGGCTCCAGGTGGTACGTGTAGTCCTCCATGAGCGACGCCCCGCCGGGGAGTCCCGCGCCCATCACGGCGGCGGTGCGCACGAGCACGGCGGTCTTCCAGTCGCCCTCCGCGCCGAAGCCGTAGCCGTCGGCCATGAGCCGCTGCACGGCCAGCCCGGGCAGTTGGCGCAGCGCGCCGAGGTCTTCGAACGAGTCGGTGAAGGCCGAGAAGCCGCCCTCCTCGAGGAAGCCGCGCAGCCCCGCCTCGATGCGGGCGCCCTCGCGCAGCGACTCGTGGCGGTCGCCGCCGGGCACGAGCGACGGCACCACGTCGTAGAGGTCGAGGTACTCGGCCACGAGCTCGTCGATCGCCGACGAACCGACGCGACCCACGGCATCCACGAGCTCGTTGACGCCCCACGTGTTGACCTGCACGCCGAGGCGCAGCTCGGCTTCGGTCTTGTCGCCCTCGGTCACCGCGACGTAGCGCATGTTGTCGCCGAAACGCGCGAGGCGCAGGCCCCGGGTGGCGTCGCGTCCGGCGGCGGCTCGCGTCCACGCGCCGACGCGCGCGGTGACCGAGGGATCGGAGACATGACCGACCACGGTCGTGCGCGGGATGCCGAGACGGGTCTCGATGTACCCGAACTCGCGGTCGCCGTGCGCGGCCTGGTTGAGGTTCATGAAGTCGAAGTCGATCTCGCCCCAGGGGAGGTCGACGTTGGCCTGCGTGTGCAGGTGCAGGAGCGGCTTCTGCAGGGCGTCGAGCCCGGCGATCCACATCTTCGCGGGGGAGAAGGTGTGCATCCAGACGACGATGCCGATCACGTCGTCGTCCGCGTTGACGTCGAGCATCGCGCGGCGGATCGACGCGCTGTCGGTGAGCACGGGCTTCCACTCGACGGTGACGGGGATGTCGGACGACTCGGCGAGTCCCCGCGCGACGGCCTGCGACTGCTCGGCGACCTGACGGAGAGTCTCCTCGCCGTAGAGACCCTGACTGCCGGTGAGGAACCAGACCTTCTTGAGGCGGAGGTCGGGGACGATGCTGCGGCTCATGGGATTCCTTCGGGGTCAGAGGGCCGAGACGGCGGCGCGCTCGACGGCGAGCCCCGCCTCGTAGCGGTCGAGGTAGGCGGCGAATCCGGCGACGTCGTCGGGGCCGGGCGCGACCGAGCGGGACTCGGCGTGCGCGAAGACGGTGGAGGTCAGGTAGGCGGCGAGGTCGCCCCCGCCGGCTGCCGTGAAGGCGGCGAGCACCGCGACGCCCCAGGCGCCACCCTCGCCCGCACTCTCGGCCACGTCGACGGGCGCGTCGAGCGCGGCGGCGAGGAAGCGCTGCGCGACCCCGGCGGTGCGGAACATCCCGCCGTGCGCCGACATCCGCTCGAGCGTGACGCCCTCCTCGGCGAGCACGCGCATGCCGAGGGCGAGGGTGCCGAACACGCCGTAGAGGTGAGCGCGCATGGCGTTGGCGAGGTTGAGGCGGCTGTCGGGCGTGCGCACGAAGAGCGGCCGACCTTCGGTGAGCCCGGCGATCGGCTCGCCCGCGAGGTGGTTGTAGGCGAGCAGTCCGCCGGCGTCGGGAGCGCCATCGAGGGCCTCGCGGAACAGCACGTCGTAGACCGCGTCGGTGTCGAGCGTCAGCCCGGCCGCCTCCGCGAAGCGGGCGAACATCCCGGCCCACGCGGCGAGCTCGCTCGCGCCGTTGTTGCAGTGCACCATCGCGACCGGGTCGCCCGCGGGCGTCGTCACGACGTCGATCTCGGCGTGCACGTGCTGCAGCGGCTGCTCGAGCACGACCATCGCGAAGATGCTCGTGCCCGCGCTCACGTTGCCCGTGCGCGGGGCGACCGCGTTGGTCGCGACCATGCCGGTCCCGGCGTCGCCTTCGGGCGGGCAGAACGGGATGCCGGGGCGCAGCGCGCCGGACGGGTCGAGCAGGGCGGCACCCTCGGCGGTGAGTTCGCCCGCGGTGACTCCGGCGGCGAGCACCTCGGGCAGCAGGTCGCGGAGCGGCCGGGGGAGCGCCTCGCCGTGCACGAGGCGGTCGTAGCGCGCGAGGAAGTCGTCGTCGTAGTCGGCGCCCGCGGCGTCGATGGGGAACATCCCCGACGCGTCGCCGACGCCGAGCACCCGCCGTCCCGTGAGTCGCTCGTGCACGTAACCGGCGAGGGTCGTCACCGACGAGATGCGCGGCACGTGCTGCTCGCCGTCGCGCACGGCCTGGTGCAGGTGCGCGATCGACCAGCGCAACGGGATGTTGAAGCCGAACAGCCCGGTGAGCTCCGCCGCCGCGTCGCCCGTGCTCGTGTTGCGCCACGTGCGGAACGGAGTGAGCAGTTCGCCGTCGGCGTCGAACGCGAGGTAGCCGTGCATCATCGCGGAGATGCCGATCGCCGAGACGTCGGGCGTCCAGCCGAGGGCGGCGACGAGGTCGGCGTAGGCGGCGCGGAGGCCGGTCCACACGTCGCCGAGGTCGTAGGTCCAGACTCCGTCGACGAGCTGGTTCTCCCACTCGTGCGACCCCGTCGCGAGCACGCGGGTCGGGTCGTCGGCGTCGACGAGGCAGGCTTTGATGCGGGTCGAGCCGAGCTCGATGCCGAGCGCCGCGGTCACCGACGGGGGTCCGAGCTCTGGCCGTAGACGTTCTGGTAGCGCGCGTAGAGGGCGTCGATCGCGTCCTGGGGGATCGGGATGAGCGGTCCCGCCTCGCGGGCGAGGTGCACCGAGCGCGCGGCGTCCTCGCACATCACGGCGGCCTTCACGGCGTCCCTCGTGGTGACACCGATCGTGAACGGGCCGTGGTTCTGCATGAGCACGGCACGGGAGCGGTGGCCGCGCAGAGTCTCGACGATGCCCCGGCCGATCGAGTCGTCGCCGATGATCGCGAACGGACCGACCGGGATGGGCCCGCCGAACTCGTCGGCCATGCCGGTGATCACGCAGGGGATCTCCTCGCCGCGCGCGGCCCAGGCGACCGCGTAGGTCGAGTGGGTGTGCACGACGCCGCCGACCTCGGGCATGTGGCGGTAGACGTAGGCGTGCGCGGCGGTGTCGCTCGAGGGGGAGCGCTCGCTGCCGAGCGTTCCGGGCACGACGTTGCCGTCGAGGTCGCAGAGGATCAGGTTCTCGCGCGTGAGGTCGTCGTAGGCGATACCGGACGCCTTGATGACGAACAGGTCGGCGCCCGGAACACGGCCCGAGACGTTGCCGCCGGTCCAGACGACGAGGCCGTAGCGCACGAGTTCGGCGTGCAGCCGGGCGACCTCGGCTCGCGTCTCGGCTACGGCGCGCGCGAGCGCCTCGGGGTCGTGCTCGATCGTCATCACATCCTCCTCGACGGGACGCTGGTGATGTTACCGGTAACATTCACCGCGACGCAAGCGCCGGCCCGCCGGGGCTCAGCCCGACGTGGTCACACCGCGGACGTCGAGGCGCGGAGCACGAGGGTCGGCACGATCGGCGCCTCGGCCGACCGCTCCTCGCCCTGGAGCCGCGCGACGAGGTGCCGCACGGCACGCACACCGACCTCGCGGAAGTCTTGATGCACGGTCGTCAGCGGCGGGAGGCTGTGCGCCGACTCGGGGATGTCGTCGAAGCCGATGATGCTCACGTCGTCGGGCACCCGGCGCCCCAGGTCGGCGAGCGCGTGGATGAGGCCGAGCGCCATCTGGTCGTTGCCGCACACGATCGCGGTCGCCGTCGGGTCGACGAGGGCTCCCGCCGCGTAGCCCGAGTCGGCCGTCCAGTCACCGGCGAGCCGGGGCAGAGGGGCCAGGCCGGCCTCGGCGAGCGTCGCCTCGACGGCGTCGCGACGCACGGCGGCCTCGAGGAAGTCGGCCGGTCCCGTGAGCTGCTGGATGCGACGGTGCCCGAGGTCGAGCAGGTGCTCCGCGGCGAGCCGACCGCCGGCGACCTGGTCGACGCCCACGAGGTCGTCGGTGCCCGTGGCACCGGTCTGCAGTGCGACGGTCGGGATGTCGGCGGGCACCCGCACGAGGCCGTCGGTCACGACGCGGTACGGCGCGATGACGACGAGGGCTTCGATCGACTGCGCGACGAGGAACTCGAGGCTCGCCCGCACCGAGTCCTCGTCGAGCTGTGTGCTCGTCACGAGGGCGTGGAAGCCTGCGTCGCGCGCGGCCTGCTCGACCGCGTGGAGGCTACTCGTCGGCCCGAAGTCCGCCGTCGCGGGCACGAGCACCCCGAGGGAGTGGCTGCGGTTCGTGGCGAGGGCGCGGGCGGCTCGGTTGGGACGGTAGCCCAGTTCGTCGACCGCCACGAGCACGCGGTCCCGGGTCGTCGGTCGGATGCCCGCGTAGCCGTTGAGCACGCGCGACACGGTCTGGTGCGAGACTCCGGCCCGGCGCGCCACGTCGTAGATGCTCGGCGTGCGGCCCGATTCGATCACCGGGTCAGGCTAGCGCCGGAGACCGCCGGGCGAGCGGCTCCACAGTTGTGAACGCTCACGGCGAGGACGAAATTCGACGCCGAGGCCGCGGCGCACCCTGCAGAAAAGATCCATACGGAAGCAAGGGTTCCGACCGCCCGTTACCGAATTGTTACCTCTCTGGGATTGCGGAGAGGCGAAATGTTAGGGCTAACATTCCGAGCGACGGGACCCACCCCCGGCACCCGTCACACCAAGAGCCGGCGAAGCAGCCGGATCCAGAACGAGGAGGTTTTGGCTATGAAGAAGCTCATCGGAGGCGTCGCGGCTGTCGCGGCACTCGCGATCTCGCTGACCGGCTGCGCCGGCGGCACCGGCGGTGCAGACGACGGACTCATCACCGTCGGCTTCGCCCAGACCGGCTCGGAGAGCGGCTGGCGCGCCGCGAACACCGAGTCGATGAAGACCGCGTTCTCGGAGGAGAACGGCTTCGAACTCGTCTTCAACGCGGCGGACAACAAGATCGAGGCGCAGATCGCCGCGGTCCGCAGCTTCATCAACCAGGGCGTCGACGCGATCGTCATCGCGCCGATCGTCGAAGACGGCTGGGACGACGTGCTCACCGAGGCGAAGGAAGCCGGCATCCCGGTCATCCTCGAAGACCGCACGGTGTCCGCGTCGGAGGACCTCTACGCCGCCTGGGTCGGTCTCGACTTCAAGAAGGAAGGCGTGATGGCCGGCGAGTGGGCCGCCGAGAACTTCGGCTCCGAGGCCACCAACCTCGTCGTGCTCGAGGGCACCACGGGTTCGGCGCCCGCCAACGACCGCGCGGAGGGCTTCAACGAGGCCATCGCCGGCACGCAGATCCAGCTGCTCGACTCGCAGACGGGCAACTTCACGCGCGCCGACGGCAAGACCGTCATGGAGGGATTCCTCCAGAAGTACGGCGACACGATCGACCTCGTCTACGCGCACAACGACGACATGGCGCTCGGTGCGATCGACGCGATCGAGGCCGCGGGCCTGACGCCCGGCGAGGACATCAAGATCATCTCGATCGACGCGGTCAAGGACGGCATGCTCGCCCTCATCGACGGGAAGATCAACTTCATCGTCGAGTGCAACCCGCTCCTCGGTGAGCTCGCCGCGGGCCTCGTGAAGGACGTGCTCGCGGGCGAGACCGTCGAGCGCACGGTCTTCGTCGAGGACCAGTCGTTCACCCCGGAGCAGGCCGCCGAGGTCATCGACGAGCGGCTCTACTGATCCGTCGATGCTCCTGATCCACTGATCCACCCGTCCGCCGGGGCCTTCGGGCCCCGGCGGGCACCCCCGAGAGAGAACGACTCCCATGACCGAGGACGCCGACGTCCGCCCGCTCGTCGCGATGACGGGGATCACGATCCGCTTTCCCGGAGTGCTCGCCCTCGACGGCGTCGACTTCGCGCTCCGCGCGGGCGAGGTGCACGCGCTCATGGGCGAGAACGGCGCCGGCAAGTCGACGCTCATCAAGGCCCTGACCGGCGTCTACGCGATCGACGCCGGCGAGATCGTCGTCGACGGAACGCCGCGATCGTTCGCCCACACCGCCGATGCGCAAGCCGCCGGCATCTCGACCGTGTACCAAGAGGTCAACCTCTGCGCGAACCTCTCGGTCGGCGAGAACGTCATGCTCGGCCACGAGCTGCGCCGCGCCGCCGGCATCGACTGGCGTGCCACGCACGCCGAGGCCGCCCGTCACCTCGTCGCCCTCGGCGTCGACATCGACACCCGCTCGATCCTCGCGAGCCACTCGATCGCCGTGCAGCAGCTCGTCGCGATCAGCCGGGCGATGGTGACCGACTCCCGCGTGCTCGTGCTCGACGAGCCCACCTCGAGCCTCGACCGCGGGGAGGTCGAGCAGCTCTTCGGCGTCATCCGCGGCCTGCGCGACCGCGGCGTCGCCATCCTCTTCGTCTCGCACTTCCTCGACCAGGTGTACGAGATCTCCGACCGCATCACGGTGCTGCGCAACGGCAAGCTCGTCGGCGAGAGCGCCGCCGCGTCGCTCCCGCGCGGCGAACTCGTCGCCCAGATGCTCGGGCGCGAGGTCGCCGAGCTCGAGAGCATCTCCCGCGCCGCCAACCGCGAGATCGACCGCTCGACGCCCCCCGTGCTCTCCGCCGTCGGCGTGGGTCGCCGCGGCGTGGTCGAGCCCGCCGACCTCGACGTCTTCGACGGGGAGGTGGTCGGCTTCGCCGGCCTCCTCGGCTCCGGCCGCACCGAGCTCGTGCGGCTCCTGTACGGCGCCGACCGCCCCGACAGCGGCCGCATCTCGGTGCGCGGTGCGCTCACCCGCCTCACCACACCGCGTCACGCCATCGACAGCCGCATCGCGTTCTCGTCGGAAGACCGCCGCGCCGAGGGGATCGTCGGCGACCTCACCGTCGCCGAGAACATCGTGCTCGGGGTGCAGGCTCGTCGCGGCTGGCTGCGGCGCGTGCGGCGCTCCGAACAGGATGCGATCGTCGCCGACTACATGACCGCACTGGGGGTGCGTCCCGCCGACCCGTCGATGCTCGTGCGCAACCTCTCCGGAGGCAACCAGCAGAAGGTGCTGCTCGCGCGCTGGCTCGCCACCGCACCGCAGCTGATCATCCTCGACGAGCCCACGCGCGGCATCGACGTCGGGGCGAAGGCCGACATCCAACGCAAGGTCGCGGAGCTGTCGAGCGCCGGGCTCGCGGTGATCTTCATCTCCTCGGAGCTCGAAGAGGTGGTGCGCATCGCACAGCGGATCGTCGTCATGCGCGACCGCCGCAAGATCGGGGAACTGGACGGACACGACGTGAGCGTGGACGATGTGGTCGCGGCCATCGCCGCGGAAGCTCGGGAGGCAGCGGCATGACGAGGCTCTTGCGACACCGGGTGGTGCTGCCGATCGCGGCCCTTCTCGCGCTCATCATCGTGAACACGATCTCCCGTCCGACGTTCCTGTCGATCACGGTGCGTGACGGCCAGCTCTACGGTTCGCTCATCGACATCCTGCGCAACAGCGCGCCGCTCATGCTCGTCGCCCTCGGCATGACGATCGTCATCGCGACGCGCGGCATCGACCTCTCGGTCGGCGCGCTTATGGCCGTCTCGGGCGCCGTCGCGCTGACGATCATCGACGGCTCGGGCTCGCCCGAGAGCCCCGTGACGCTCACGATCGCGATCACCGCCGGAGTCGTCGTCACCCTGCTCTTCGGAGTCTGGAACGGCTTCCTCGTGTCGGTACTCGGCATCCAACCCATCATCGCGACGCTCGTGCTCATGCTCGCCGGCCGCGGGATCGCCCTGCTCATCACGGGCGGCTTCATCACGACGGTGACGAGCTCGCCCTACCGGTTCATGGCGCAGGGCTACGTGCTCGGCCTGCCGTTCGCGTTCTTCGTCTCGGTCGCCGCGATCGTGCTCGTCGTGCTCATCGAACGGCGCACGGCGCTCGGGATGCTCACGGAGGCCGTCGGCATCAACCCCGAGGCGAGCCGTCTCGCCGGGGTGCGCTCGCGCGGCATCGTCTGGGGCGCGTACGCGGCGAGCGGACTGCTCGCCGGATTCGCGGGCATCCTCTACAGCTCGAACATCATGGCGGCCGACGCCAACGCCGCGGGCCAGTACATCGAGCTCGACGCGATCCTCGCGGTCGTACTCGGCGGCACGTCGCTCATGGGCGGCAAGTTCAGCATCGCCGGCACGGTGATCGGGGTGTTCACGATCCAGACCCTGAAATCGACGATCACCTTCCTCGGCGTGCCACCCGCGGTGAGTCCCCTGTTCATGGCGCTCGTCGTCGTGCTCGTCGTGCTCGTGCAATCGACGCGGGTGCGCACCGGCGCGCGGCGACTGTGGTCGGCGTTCCGCCCGACGAAGGATGTGGAGGCGGCCCGATGAGCGACGTCACGACGAGCGGCCCCTTCACGGCGGTCGCCACCGGGCTTCGGCGCTTCACGAGCCGGCGGGCGTCGTGGATCCCCGTCTTCGCGGCGGTCGGCATCCTCCTCGCCCTGCTCATCGCGGGCCAGGCCTACTTCGGCAACTTCATCACGCCGCGCGTGCTGTCGTCGCTGCTGCTCGACAACGCCTACCTGCTCATCCTCGCCGTCGGCATGACGTTCGTCATCCTCACGGCGGGGATCGACCTCTCCGTCGGCGCCGTGCTCGCGTTCACCGCGATGCTCGGGGCGAGCCTGCTCTCGCAGGGGCTGCCGGCCGTCGTGGTCATCCCGGTCATGCTGCTCGGCGGCGCGCTCATCGGGCTCTTCGTCGGCGTGCTCATCCAGTTCTTCGACGTGCAGCCGTTCATCGCCTCGCTCGCCGGGATGTTCGCCGCCCGCGGTCTCGCGTTCGTGATCAGCCTGTCGTCGATCAAGGTCGAGGACCCGGTGATCCTCTGGCTGCAGACGAAGCTCTTCTACCTCGACGGCTGGTATCTCTCGCCGACCGGCATCATCGCCCTCGCGGTCGTGATCGCCGCGGCGCTCGTGCTGCAGTTCACCCGGTTCGGCCGCACGATCTACGCGATCGGCGGCAACGAGCAGTCGGCGCGGCTCATGGGCCTGCCGGTCGTGCGCACCAAGTTGCTCGCGTACGTCATCAGCGGCGCGTGCGCCGGACTCGCCGGCGTGGTGTTCAGCGCGTACCAAGGCGCGGGCTACCCGCTCAACGGTCTCGGCACGGAGCTCGACACGATCGCGGCGGTCGTCATCGGCGGCACCCTCCTCACGGGCGGCTCCGGCTTCGTGCTCGGGTCGATGGTGGGGGTGCTCGTCTACGGCACGATCAAGACCGCGATCTCGTTCCTCGGCGCGGAGCAGTCGTGGACGCGCATCACGATCGGCGCTCTCCTCCTGATCTTCGTGGTCGTGCAGCGGGCGATCGTCGCACGATCGACGCGGAGACGATGACCACGGGCCGTGGGTCGAGCATGATGTGACCATGAGCGACGAGGCGCCGATGCCGGTCGTCGAGGTCGAGCGGGCCACCGTCCGCTTCGGCCGCGAGGCCGCGCTCGACGCCGTCGACTTCCGGCTCCTGCCCGGCGAGGTGCACTCGCTCATGGGCGAGAACGGGGCCGGCAAGTCGACGCTCATCAAGGCGATCACCGGGGCACTGCCGCTGGACTCGGGAGAGATCCGGGTCGACGGCGCGGCGGTGAGGATGTCGTCGCCGGTCGAGGCGCAGCGTCACGGCATCCGCACGGTGTACCAGGAGATCGACCTCCTGCCGAACCTCTCGGTCGCCGAGAACATCACCCTCGGCCGCGAGCCCCGCCGCTTCGGCGCGATCGACTGGCGGGCCATGCGGGCCCGCGCGGCGACCGTGCTGGCGGAGCTCGGGGTCGAGATCGACCCGGGCTCGCTGCTCGGCACGCACTCGCTGGCCGTGCAGCAGCTCGTCGCGATCGCCCGCGCGATCTCCGATGAGGTGAAGGTGCTCGTGCTCGACGAGCCGACCTCGAGCCTCGACGCCGACGAGGTCGCCGAGCTGTTCCGGGTCATCCGCGAGCTCAAGGAGCGCGGCGTCGCGATCCTGTTCGTCTCGCACTTCCTCGACCAGGTGTACGAGATCTGCGACCGCATCACCGTGCTGCGCGGCGGCCGGCTCGTCGGCGAGTACTCCACGAAGGAGCTGCTGCGCATCGATCTCGTGCAGAAGATGCTCGGTCGCGAGCTCGCCGAGGTGCCGATCCGGCGCGGCGAGGAACCGGGCCCGACGTCGGGCGTCGTGCTCGAGGCGCAGGGCGTCGCGTCGGGATCGCGGCCGCGCGACGCCGACCTCAGTATCCACGAGGGCGAGGTCGTCGGTCTCGCCGGTCTGCTCGGGTCGGGCCGCACCGAGCTCGCGCGGCTGCTCGCGGGGGTCGACCGCCCCGACGCGGGGCAGCTCCTCATCGACGGCATCGCCACCTCGCTGCCCGGTCCGCGGAGCGCGATCCGGCGCGGGATCGTCTACTCGTCCGAAGACCGCCGGGCCGAGGGCATCATCGGCGAGCTCACGGTGCGCGAGAACATCGTGCTCGCCGTGCAGGCCCAGCGCGGGATGCTGCGGCTCATGAGCCGCGCCCGCCAGCGCGAGCTCGCGGCGAGCTGGATCGACGCGCTCGGCATCCGGCCCGCCTCGCCGGAGATGCTCGCGCGGGAGCTCTCCGGCGGCAATCAGCAGAAGGTGCTGCTCGGGCGTCTGCTCGCGCTCGCGCCCCGCGTGCTCCTGCTCGACGAGCCGACCCGGGGTATCGACGTCGGCGCTAAGGTCGAGGTGCAGAATCTCGTCGCCGAGATGGCAGCCAACGGAGTGTCGGTCGTGTTCGTCTCCGCAGAGCTCGAGGAGGTTCTCCGCGTGTCGTCGCGTGTCGTCGTGCTGAGGGGCGGCCTCCTCGTGGCCGAGCTGCCCGCCGACGACCTCGCGAGTTCCTCGCTCCTCGCCCTCGTGACGCGTCCGGATGACGGAGACTGACCCGCCTCGACGCGGCGGGTCGGACGACCACGGCCCCCGCGCGGCGAACATCTTCGACGTCGCCCGGCTCGCCGGTGTCTCGCACCAGACGGTCTCGCGCGTCATCAACGACCTGCCGAACGTGCGGCCGGCGACGCGGGACCGCGTGCAGCACGCGATCTCGCAGCTCAACTACAGTCCGTCGCCCGCGGCCCGTGCTCTCGTCACACGGCGCACCCGCACGATCGGCCTCATCGTGCCCGGCACGTCGGACTACGGGCCGGCGTCGATCATGGTGCACTTCAACCTCGCCGCGCGCGCCGCGAGGTACAGCGTCGAGACGGTCGCCCTGCTCGAACCCGACCCGCCGGGCGTGCGGGCCGTCGTCGAGGCGCTCCTGCGGCAACGCGTCGACGTCATCGTGCTCATCGTCGACGACGTCGCGGTGCTCGAGGTCATCCGCAGCCTCGAGATCGGCATCCCGTTCGTCGCGGTCGCCTCGTCGGCGCGGCGCGGGCCGACGATCGTCTCGATCGATCAGTACCGCGGTGCCCGCTCGGCCGTGCGTCACCTCGCCGAGCTCGGGCACCACCGCATCCTGCACCTCGCCGGCCCCGCCTCGGCGGCGGACGCCATCGAACGCGTCCGCGGCTGGCGCGACGAGCTCGCCGCGCACCGGCTCGAGATCGTCGAGCCCGTGCACGGCGACTGGACGGCGGAGAGCGGGTACGACCTCGGGCGCTCTCTACCGCTCGACGGCGCCACGGCGATCTTCGTCGCGAACGACCACATGGCCATCGGCGCGATGTCCGCGTTGCGCGAGCGGGGCCTCGCGATCCCCGACGACGTGAGCGTCGTGGGCTTCGACGACCTGCCCGAGTCGACGTTCCTCTACCCGCCGCTCACGACCGTGCGACAGGACTTCGCGGCGCTCGGCGGGCTCATCATGCAGAAGGTGCTGCTCACGGTGGAGGAGCCGGACACCGTGGCGGAGTCGACGCCGCTCCCCACGAAGCTCATCGTGCGGGGCTCGACGCGCGCCCTCGAGCCCGAGTCGACCGAACCGTCCTGACCGCGCGACGCTTCTCGTTCGCGGCCCGGTGTGGTCGAGTGGGGGCATGGATATCTCCGGAACCACGGCACTCGTCACGGGCGTCTCGTCGGGCCTCGGCGCCGCGACCGCGGAGCGTCTCCTGGCCCGCGGGGCGCACGTGCTCGGGCTCGACCTCGCGGCGCCGGACGCGACTCCCGACGGGATGCGTTTCGAGCCCACGGATGTCGCGAGTGCCGCCGACGTCGAGGCCGCCCTCGCGACCCTGACCGACGACGACCCGCCGCTGCGCATCGTCGTGAACTGCGCCGGCATCGCGCCCGCGCAACGGCTGCTGTCGTCGAAGGGTGTGCACGATCTCGACGTCTTCCGGCGCGCGATCGAGGTCAACCTCGTCGGCACCTTCAACGTGCTGCGTCTCGCCGCGGCGCGGATGGCGGCGCAGGACGCCGACGCGGAGGGCAACCGCGGCGTCGTGGTCAACACGGCGTCGATCGCGGCGTTCGAGGGGCAGATCGGCCAGGTCGCCTACGCGGCGTCGAAGGCGGGCGTCGCGGGGATGACGCTGCCGGCCGCCCGGGATCTCGCGCGGTCCGGCATCCGCGTGGTCACGATCGCACCGGGCATCGTCGACACCCCGATGCTCGCCGGGCTGGGCGACGAGGTGCGCGACTCGCTCGCCGCCGTCGTGCCGTTCCCGCACCGCCTCGCGCGGCCGGACGAGTTCGCGCGGCTCGTCGAGACGGTGATCGGCCACGACTACCTCAACGGCGAAACGATCCGCCTCGACGGCGCCCTCCGCCTGCAGCCCTAGTCGGACGGGGCGAACCCGCGCAGGAACTCCCGCTCGTCGGCGGTGAGTCGCCGCACGCCGCCGGTCACCCGATCGACGAGCGCGACCTTCGCGGTCGCCGTCGCGTAGGGGCGTGCGGGGTCGTCGGAGCGCACCTCGAACTCGATCGTGAGATCGGCGCCGCCGATGCGGGACACCGCGAGGGCGATCGGCACCGGCTCCTCGCGGTAATCGAGCACGCGCAGGTAGCGGATGCCGACCTCGCTCACGAGCGAGAGCGTCGGCTCGTCGGGCACCAGCGGGGGCAGGGCGCTGCCCGGTCCCCAGAGGGCGCGCGCCCGGGCTTCCTCGAGCAGCCGGGCGACGGCGACGCTGTTGACGTGGCCGTAGGAGTCCTGGTCGCCCCAGCGCAGCGCCACCTCGACCACGCGCTCGCTCACGGCATCCATTCTGTCGCCTAGGTTGAGAGCGACCATGCAGATCACCTCGCGCGTCAGCCTGCCGCGCCCCACCCGGTACGAGCTCGCGCTCATCGGCGTCACGATGATCTGGGGCGCGACGTTCCTCATCGTGCACCTCGCGGTGCAGACGACGGGCCCGTGGTTCTTCGTCGGCGTGCGCTTCGCGGTCGCCGGGATCATCCTCGCGGTCATCGCGGCACCCGTGCTGCGCGGGCTCACGCTGCTCGAGCTCGTCGCGGGCGCGAGCATCGGACTCGCGCTCATGCTCGGTTACGGCCTCCAGACGGTCGGGCTGCAGACGATCGAGAGCAGCACGTCGGCGTTCATCACGGCGTTCTACGTGCCGCTCGTGCCGCTGCTGCAGTGGGCGGTGTTCCGCCGCGCGCCCCGGCTCGGAGCCTGGCTGGGGATCGCCGCCGCCTTCGTCGGGCTCCTGCTGCTCGCGGGACCGGGCGCCGCAGGCTTCTCCTTCGGTTTCGGCGAGATCGTCACGCTCGTGAGCACCCTCGCGATCGCCGCCGAGGTCGTGCTCATCAGCGTGTTCGCGAACCGGGTCGACGCCCGGCGGGTGACGGTCGTGCAGCTGCTCGCGGCATCCCTCTTCGCGTTCGTCGCGATGCCCGTGACGGGCGAGGGCATCCCGGCGTTCTCCTGGGTGTGGCTCGTCGCCGCCGTCGCGCTCGGTGCCGCGAGCGCCCTCATCCAGCTCACGATGAACTGGGCGCAGCGTCGCGTCTCCGCCACGCGCGCGACGGTGATCTACGCCGCGGAACCGGTCTGGGCCGGGGTGGTCGGCCGCATCGCGGGGGAGCGGCTGCCGGCGCTCGCGATCGTCGGCGGCGCGCTCATCGTGCTCGGGGTGCTGCTCAGCGAGCTGCGGTTCCGGAGGCGGGAACCGGAGCCGGAGTCCGCAGCACCTTAGCCATCGCCTTGCCGTAGTACAGCTCGTCGACGAGCTTGTCGAGGTAGCGGATGCGCTGCATGAGCGGGTCTTCGAGCTGCTCGACGCGCACCCCGCACACGACGCCGGTGATGAGCGACGCGTTCGGGTTGAGCCGCGCGGCGGCGAAGAACTGCTCGAAGGTCGTCTGCTCGGCGAGGTGCCGTGCGAGCTCGGCGTCGTCGAAGCCCGTGAGCCAACGGATGACCTCGTCGAGCTCGGCCTGCGTGCGGCCCTTGCGCTCGAGCTTCTGCACGTACATCGGGTACACCGACGCGACGGGCGTGCCGTAGATGCGGTGGCTCATGCGTCCATTCTGTACTCGCTCGGCAGCATCCCGAACTCGCGGTGGAACGCCCGGGTGAAGGTCGTCGGGTCGGCGAAACCGACGCTCTCGGCGACGCGGGCGATCGGCTGCGCGCCGTCGGCCAGCAGGGCCGCGGCCCGTCCGAGCCGCAGGCGGCGGAGGTGCTCGCCCGGCGTCTCGGCGAACGGCTCGAAGAGCTCGTACAGGTGGCGGCGCGAGATGTAGTGCGCCTCGGCGATGCCGGCGACGTCGAGGTCGGGGTCGTGCAGCAGGTCGCGCATGAACGACCGCACGGTGGCGAGCATCCCACCGTGGGTCGACGGCATCACCCGCGCGCCGGAGAGCGACGAACGGATCATCGTGCCCGCGAGGTCGCGCAAGGTCTCACCGACGCTCGGCTCGGCCCGCCCGCGGGTCTCGCCGAGGGTGGCGAGCAGCACCGCGGCCGCGTCGGGAGCGTCGACGAGCAGGCGCGCGCACGACTCCTCGACGAGCGACACGGGGATGCCGAGCGCGCGCTTCGACACCTGCACGAGCACCTGCCGCTGCCCCGGCGCCGTGTAGTCGAGCTGATACGACCGATCGGTCGCGTAGGTCGACACCGAGCCCGCGGTCACTCGGGTGCCGTGCCCGTCCTGACGGATGACGCCCGGCCCGCCGAGCGTGAAGGTGAGGTGGATGTCGTCGCTGTTCGCGTGCGACGCCTGCCGGGCGGTGCGGTCGACCGCGAGGCCGTCGGTCTGCACGTGCGACACCATGAGGCTCTCGTCGAACCGCTCGAACTCGATGCGTCCGTGGAAGTCGGGCTCAAGCGCGGAGCACGTGAGCGGCACGAACGCGTCGCTCGTCACGAGCTCCCATTCGTCGGCGCTGCGGGCATCCACGACCGGCATGCGGCCACCCTAGCCCCGCACCCCGGGTGTTCACCGGGCGTGCACAAAACGCCGACCGCCCGGACCGCGCCCCGGCTTAACCTGACCGCATCCGACACGAAGGAGTGAGCGAATGACGCTGACCGACCAGGCCGCGACGACGGTCTCCACACCCCTCTACATCGGCGGGCAAACCCGCACGACGAGCGACACCCTCGCGGTCGCCGACCCCGGTAAGCCGGGCGTGATCGTCGGCCACGCGGCGTCCGCCTCGACGCAGGACGTCGCCGACGCCGTCGCCGCAGCGAAGTCCGCGTTCCCGGCGTGGTCGGCGCTGACCCCGCAGGAACGCGCCGCGCAGATGGCCGCCGCGATCGAGGGCGTCGCCGCCTTCCGCGACGAGGATGCCGCCATCCTGTCGCAGGAGAACGGCAAGGTGCGCATGGAGGCGTGGGTGGATGCCCTCGTCTTCGAGATCCGCTGGGGTCTCGCGCTCTCGCTCGCCGACGAGGTCGACAGCGACAAGGTGCTCGAGCCGATCCCGGGTGCCATCCCGACCCGCACGACCGTGCGTCACCAGGCGCTCGGCGTCGTGAGCGTCATCGTGCCGTTCAACTGGCCCATCGCGATCCTCGGCGCGGCCCTCCCGCACGCACTGCTCGCCGGCAACACGGCGATCGTGAAGCCCCCGCCCTCGGCGCCGCTCGCGACCGCGCGCTTCGTGCAGCGCATCGCCGAGAAGCTGCCCGCGGGCGTGCTGAACGTCATCACGGGCGCGGACGCGAACATGACGGGCCTCATCCAGAACGAGGACGTCGCGAAGGTCTGCTTCACGGGCAGCGTCGGTGGCGGCAAGCGCATCATGGAGCTCGCGTCGAAGTCGCTCACGCGCGTCACGCTCGAGCTCGGCGGCAACGACGCGGCGGTCATCCTCGAGGACGCGATCATCGACGACGCGCACCTCGACCGTCTGTTCGCGGCGATCTACGACACGACCGGCCAGATCTGCATGAACGCGAAGCGCGTCTACGTGCATCGCTCGCGCATGGACGAGGTCGTGAACGGTCTCTCCGCGCGGCTCGAGCGGGCGAAGCTCGGGTACGGCCTCGACGAGGGTACGACGATGGGGCCGCTGCACTCGCCCGTGCAGAAGGCGTTCGTCGACGAGCTCATCGAGGAGGCGAAGGCCTCGGGCGCCGAGGTGCGCGAGTTCGGCGAGCTGCCGGGGGGCGACCTCGCGGGCGGCAACTTCGTGCGTCCGGCCATCGTCGTCGACCCCGACCCGTCACTGCGCGTCGTGACCTACGAGCAGTTCGGACCCGTCATCCCGGTGCTGCCGTTCGACACCGAGGAGGAGGCGATCGCCGCCGCCAACGACACGTGGGGCGGCCTGTGCGGCTCGGTGTGGACGGCGTCGGCCGAGACCGCGGACCGCGTCGGCTCGCAGCTCGTCTGCGGTTACGTGTGGGTCAACGACCACGGTGCGACCCGACTCGACCTGCGGGCGCCGTTCGGCGGCATGAAGCAGTCGGGCTTCGGACGCGAACAGGGGATCGAGGGCGTGCGCGCGTTCCAGGACTCGCACTCGATCTCGCACCTCGACCCCGAGGTGCTCGCGTCGATGCACCACTGAGCGCTGGAGCGGGGGTCCGAAAGGGCCCCCGCTCTACTGCTCCGGCTCGGGGACGGGCTCGTGCGCCGCACGCAGCGCGGCCCGCCCCGACGGCAGCAGGAAGGCCCCGGTCATGACGGCGACCGTGACGGCGCCGGCGATCACGAGGAGCGCCTGCACGCTGATGACGTCGGCGATCGGCCCGAACACGACCATGCCCATCGGCGTCGCGAGCGCCATCACGATGCCGACGTAGCTGAACACGCGGCCGTGCATGTCGGGCTTCACGACCTGCTGGAACAAGGTCATGAACGGTGCCGAGAACCAGGGCACGATGAGGCCGACGAACAGCATAAGAGCGTAGAAGACCCAGAGGTTGTAGGTGAACCCCATGAGCAGGGTCAGCACGCCGAAGCCGTAGGTCGACACCATGATCAGCACCCGGCGGCTGCGCTTCGCGAGCACCGTGGCGATGAGCGCGCCTCCGACGAGCATGCCGATGCCGAACGCGATCTCGAGGGCCGCGAGCATCCACGCCTCTTCGCCGAACGTGCGCACGATGAGCAGCGGGGTGAGGAAGCTCGGCGCCACCGTCAACAGGAAGATGAAGGCGAAGACGATCAGCAACCAGCGCACGACGCCGTTCGTGAAGATGAACCGCGCCCCCTCGGCGAGGTCGGCGAAGTACGAGGTCTGACCCGAGCCCATCCGCTCGAGCGACGGCACGCGCACGAGCGCGAGCAGTCCGATGCCGATGACGGCCGTGACGACGTCGATGAAGAACATCGGCACGATGCCCCACAGCGCGAAGACGGCCGCCGCGAGCGCGGGCGCGAGCAGCTGCATGACCGACTGCACCGTGCCGAACAGGCCGTTGACGCGCATGAGCTGATCGGGCGGCGTGATCTGCGGGATCATCGCCGAGACGGCCGGCGTCTGCACGCCCGCGCCGACCGAGCGCACGGCGACGGCGAGCAGGATGATCCAGAGCTCGGTGATGCCGCTCATCATGATGAGGGCGAGCGCGAGCGTCGTCGCCGCGATGATCGCGTCGGCCGTCATGACGAGCACGCGCCGGTTGACGCGGTCGGCGAGGGTGCCGCCGAAGATCGAGACGAGCCCCTGCGGTCCGAACGCGGCGAGGGCGTAGAGCGCGAGCGCGACGCCCGATCCGGTCTCGAGCGTGACGTACCACATGACGCCGTACTGCACGATCATCGAGCCGAACAGCGACGCGGTCTGGCCGCCGAGGAAGAGCGCGACGTTGCTGCGCCAGCGTTCGGGCACAGCGGTCGTCGGGGCGGTGCCGTCAGGCAGGGACATGCTGCTCTCCGAAGGGGTGGGGAACGGTGGCGGGGCACGCGGGCGCGCGGCGATTCAGCGTATCGATGACGGCCGACCGCGTCCTCCGTCGGAAGGGGGAGAGGCGGTGAGGGAGGGCGCGCCCGCTACTCTGAGCCCGTGGGCATCCCGGGTCGCAACGAACGCCGTAAGGCCGAGACGCGGCGCAAGATCACCAACGCGGCCAACGCGCTCTTCCTCGAGAAGGGCTATGCCGCGACGTCGATGGAAGACATCAGCCGTGAGGCCGATGTCGCGATCCGCACGATCTACCTGCACTTCGAGTCGAAGGCCGCGGTGCTGCTCGCCTACTTCGACGAGTGGCTCGACGAGTTCGTCCGCATCGTCGGCGAGCGGCCCCCGGGCGAGACGCTCGATGCCCTGCTCGCGCGCGCCCTCGTCGAGCTCAAGGCGAGCGAGCGCTGGGATGACGACAAGCGCGTCGAAGACGTCTCGGTGCTGCATCCCGTGCTCGAGTTCATCGGCGGCGGAGCCCCGGAGATCTCGGGCCACATCATGCAGCGCTGGGTGGCCGCCCAAGACGAGCTCACCGAGCGCTTCCGCGTGAGCGCCGGGCTCCCGGAGGACGCGCTCGAACCGCGCATCGACGCCGCGGCGGTGTTCGCGATCTGGATGACCTCGGTGCTCGACTTCCGCGAACGCTTCGCGAACGGCGGCACGGGCGGTTCGACTCACGACGTGGGCGCGGTCACCGCCCGCGCGTTCGTCGACGGGCTTCCGGCCCGCGGCTGAGAGATCAGGCCGAGGCGTCGCCGAGCCGACGCTCCGTCGCCTCGACGTTCCGCGCGACCCCGAACAGCGTCTCGAGCGCTGACTCGAACTCGTCGAGCCGACCCTCCGCAGCGAATTCGCGCGCGCGTACCGATGGTCCGTGCAGCAGCACCCCGGCGAAGTGCCGCAGCGCGGCCTCGGTGTGCGGGTCGTCTCCTCCCCGCGCCCGGGCTCGGTCGAGCTCGGACTGCAGGATCGCATCCACGTGGCGGCGCAGTGCGACGACCGCCGGCGCCGCGCGTCGATCGGCGTCGAACGCCGCCGCCGCATGCCCGACCGCCTCGTGCGCACCGGGGCCCAGGTCGGGGAGGCTCGCGTGCCGCCCGATGAGTTCCAGATCGAGGAGGTCGACACCGGGAAGCTCGCCCACGGCGGGTTCCACGTTGCGCGGCAGCCCCAGGTCGATCACGAGTCGGCGTCGACCGTCGACGGGCACGTCGTCCGCCGTCACGACGTAACGCGCGGTGCAGGTGATGACGATCTCGGCCTCCCGGATCGCCGTCGACAACTCTCCCTCCGCGCGCACGCCGTAGCGGATCGCGAAGCGCTCGGCACGACCCGTCGCCGAGAACACCCGGATGTCACGCGCCCCCCGCGCTTGGAGGGCCGCGACGGTCGTCGCGGCGTAGCTGCCGGTGCCGACGAGCAGCACCGCGACGTCGGCCCAGTCGGGAACGCGCGTGTCGGCCAGGTCGAGGGCGAGCCGAGCGAGCGAACGGCCCGCCGCGGCGAGGTCGTGCTGCGCGCGGGACTCCCGGCTCGCGTGCGCGGCGCGTTGGAACAACAGCTCGAGGCCGCTGCTCGTCGTCCCGGCGGTGCGGGCGTCCCGCAGGGCGCGCTGCACCTGCCCGGTGATCTCCTCTTCGCCGAGCACCATCGACTCGAGCCCCGACGAGACCGCGAAGAGGTGCTTCACGACGTCCTGCCCGGTGAGGGCGACCGCCGTCGTGCGCAGCGACTCCGCGTCGTCGTCGCCGGCCCGCAGTTCGAGCGCATCGATGACCGACTCGACGGCGAGCTCCGCCGCCGCCGTGAGCGGGTCGTCGAGCTCGAGATACGCCTCGAAGCGGTTGCACGTCGCCAACACGATCGCGCCGCGGACGAACTCCTGGCGCGCGAGCAGGTCGGCAGCCGTCGAAGAGGTCACCCGCGAGATGCGGTCGAGCACATCGAACTCGGTCGTCCGATGGTTCGCCGTGAGGCAGAAGAGCACGTTAAGACCCTAATCCGCGACTGGCTCGACGACGCAGCGGGCGGGAGCCGGAGGTCTGTCCGTAGCTGCTACTTGGTCTTCGAGGCTTTGGTTGACGACGATTGCGATCCGCCGCTGTTTGTCACCCGACCAGAAGAAGCGTCGCGAGTGACGTAACGACCGGTCGTGGGGCTCACGGGTGCTCCGGAGACTCGGTACGTGCCATTTCCGAGGCTCTGAAATGAGTTGTTGGCGCTGTTCTTCGCCATCTCTGTCCTCCCGGTTCGTTAGTTGAGTGTAGGCCGTCACTCTGGGAATGCAGCCTCGACGATTCGTGTGCTCCACATGTTGGCGATCGACAGGACCTGCTCGAGCCAAGCGGCGGATGAGTCTTCGTAGTCCCTGGCTTCACCGGGCAACCCGACGCTGAGGACTGCGGATGCGAACTCAGGGAGATTGGAGTGCTCGACCCTGATCGGCACTGCAAGGACGGTGCTCCACCGCCTTGTTGCTCGGGATTCCAAGTCCTGAAACAGGATGCTCTCTGCACCCAGCGCGCGGCCGGCGACCCACTCGCTATCGTGGCCGCTCTCGATGAGCCGGAGTTCGTCACTCGATCGGTAGATTCGATCGCCAGCGGCCCACCTCGCGAGGTGACCTCGTCCGTCCGCCAGCCATAGTGTCACGTTGAGTTGAGCGACATCCAAGGCATCTCTGAGCTGATCCGCATCGCTCGCCAACTGGTCGGAGTACTCGGCTTGGAGCTCCGGGAATCGGGCGGCGTGGGAGTCCCAAATGTCGCGAGCCCGTTGCTGAGGCGCCCGATAGCCTTCGGTCGAAATGTGGCGGAGTTCACGCACGATTTGCGCGGCATCGGTGAAGTCCTCGAGGATCACGGGTTCGAGACCGATGGATCGCCACTGGTCGGCGAGCGCGTCTTCGACTTCTGCGAACTCGGATCGCGAGAGATCGAACCCCTGCCGGGCGAGGATCACCAGCGCCGCATGCTCTGTCGGCTGCTCTGCGAGGGCGACATGCAGCCAGCGTCTCAGGTCGGGGTCACGGTACGACGTGCCCGCGATCACGAGCGCGCCCTCAGCAACGGCTCGCTGCAAGAGGATCAGCTGCCACGACGCGGCATTGCCGACCAACTCGTTGAAATCGGAAAGGGTCAGCACGACGTCTCGTACTTCGGTCGGGCTCACGACGCCGTGGAGGTGATGCACGACGTAGGTGGCTGTGGGTCGTTCCGCGTCCGTACGTGCCTCGACCGGGACGTCCGTACCGTCAACCAGGAGAGCATCTTCAAGCAGCGTGTCGAAGTTCAGCGTGACGAGAGTCGTGTCCGGTTCAGGGCCAGATAGGAGGTGGCCGGCCGCCGCGAGGTGCAGCGCGGACGGAGTCAAGTCGCTGACGCCCTCGTAGAGCGCGGCCTTGACGCTCCGGTGCCAATTGGCGCCTGGCTGCTTGCGGGCAGCCTCGGCGACGAGCATCGGGTCTTGCCGTTTGACGAGCATCTCGGCCGCTTCACGACGAGCCACCCGCTTGCTTCGCAACAGCAAGCGCACCGCGAGTTCGTCCCACCCAGGAAGGCCGGAGGACGTCGAGGCGCCGGCACCGAGAAGGAGCGTGAGGTGTTTGTCGGCACCTGAGTCGTGGAACAGGGCCATCCTCTCCATGCTCAGGTCGGGTGCGCTCACGCACGCATGCTCCCACGCCCCGCCGTCTCTGAGGGAGCGGGAGCCCCTCGGCGCGGAATCGGTTTTCTACGTAGGGTAGAAATCGTGCCTCTGCCGACCGGACATCCGCTCCTCGACGGGCGCACCGCATCCTCCTCGCTCGTGCGCGCGGCACGCGGCGACCGACCGGCGGTGCGGCCCGTGTGGTTCATGCGCCAGGCCGGCCGCTCGCTGCCGGAGTACCGCGAGCTGCGCGCCGGCGGCGACATGCTTCAGGCGTGCCTGACGCCCCACCTCGCGTCGGAGATCACGCTCCAGCCGGTGCGTCGTCACGGCGTGGACGCGGCGGTCTACTTCAGCGACATCGTCGTGCCGGTGCTGCTCGCCGGTGTCGGGGTGCGGATCGTCGCGGGCAAGGGTCCCGTGTTCGACGAGCCCGTGCGCACGGCCGCCGACGTCGCGACGCTGCCGCGGCTCGAGCCCAAGGCGCTCGAGCCGATCCGGGAGGCCGTCGCCCTCACCGTCACGGAGTTGGGAGACACCCCGCTCATCGGGTTCGGCGGCGCGCCGTACACGCTCGCGTCGTACCTCGTCGAGGGTGGCCCCTCGAAGGAGCAGCTGCGCACGCGCGGCATGATGCACGCCGACCCCGCCGCCTGGGCGGCACTGCTCGACTGGTGTGCCGACGTCACGGGCGCCTTCCTGCGCGCGCAAGTCGAGGCGGGCGCGAGCGTCGTGCAGCTCTTCGACTCCTGGGCGGGGTCGCTCTCCCGCGCCGACTACGAGCGCTCCGTACTGCCCCACTCGCGTCGTGCGCTGTCGCACGTCGAGGGGCTGGGCGTTCCACGCATCCACTTCGGGCTCGGCACCGGACCGTTCCTCGACCTGCTGCCCACCGCGGGCGCCGACGTCGTCGGCGTCGACTGGCGGGTGCCGCTCGACGAGGCCGCGACGCGCGTGCCGGGCCTGCCGCTGCAGGGCAACATCGACCCCGCGCTGCTCGACGCGCCGGCCGGCGTGCTCGACGACCACGTCGCCGACGTGCTGCGCCGCGGCGAGGCGGCACCGGCGCACATCGTCAACCTCGGCCACGGCGTGCCGCCCGACACCGACCCCGGCGTGCTCACGCGCCTCGTCGAGCTCGTCCACGCCACACCCCCGTCGGTGGTCGAGTAGCGTGCCGCCCGGCGGCGCGCGTGTCGAGACCCTCATCGTCGGGGGCGGGGTCGCCGGCCTCGTCGTCGCCCGTCGGCTCGCGCTCGCCGGCCGGGCGGTGCGGCTGCTCGAGGCGTCCGAGCGCCTCGGCGGGCAGCTCGCTCCGCAGTCGATCGCGGGAGTACAGCTGGATGCCGCGGCAGAGTCGTTCGCGACGCGCGGCGACCAGGTGGTTCCCTTGCTCGCCGAGCTCGGCCTCGACGGCGACGTCGTCACTCCGGAGCCCGGTACCGCGTGGGTGCAGCGTGCCCGCGGCGGACCCGTCCCGCTCCCCGCGGCGGGTCTGCTCGGCATCCCCGCCGACCCCCGCGATCCGGGTGTCGTCGAGGCGCTCGGCCCGCGTGGTGCGCTGCGCGCGCAGGGCGACGAGTTGTTGCCGCCGACGGTCGGGGCGGGGGCGCGCACGCTCGCCGACCTCGTCGTCGCGCGCATGGGCGAGGCGGTGCTCGACACCCTCGTGGCTCCGGTCGTGCGCGGCGTCTACTCGCGCGAAGCCCGCGACCTTCCGCTCGACGAGGTGAACCCTCGACTGCGGGCGGCGCTCGCCGAGCACGGCACCCTCGCCGGCGCCGTGCGGGCACTCCGGGCGGCGGCGCCCGCCGGGTCGCTCGTCGCGGGGTTGCGCGGCGGGATGTTCCGCCTCGCCGACGCGCTCGCCGCCGAGGTCGCGCGGCTCGGGGTCGCGATCGAGACGGCGGTGACGCTCGACGACATCCCTGATGAGGCCGTGCTCGCCGCTCCGCGCCCCGGCATCCCGCCCGCCCGCGAGGTGACCCTCGTGACGCTCGTGCTCGAGGCTCCCGCGCTCGACGGCGCGCCGCGAGGGTCCGGGCTGCTCGTCGCCGAGGGCTCGGCGGTGCTCGCGCGCGCCCTGACCCACCTCACCGCGAAGTGGTCGTGGATCGCCGAGGCCCTGCCCGGACGGCACGCGCTGCGGCTCTCGTATGACGCGCCTCCTGCCGACCCGGTGGGCTGCGCGCTCGCCGACGCCGCGACGATGTTCGGCGTCGAGCTGCCCGAGCCGGTCGACGCGACGGTGCGCACCTGGGCGCGGGCGGCGCGCGACCCCGGTGGATTCTCGGGTCCCCGCGTCGGCGAGCCGGTCGCCGGCATCGGGCTCGCCTCCGTCATCCCGCACGCCGAGCGCGTCGCGGCCGAACTGCTCGACGATTCGCCCCCCGCACCGGGGCAAGGGAGGATGGACGCGTGACCGAGGGCACGACGTACTACACGCTGTGGGCGGTCTTCCGCCGCGGAGACGTGCGACCGGGCGACGGCCCGCACGAGGTCGAGCTCCCCGACGGGGTCGAGTTGCGCGGTGTCTACGACGTCTCCGGGATGCGCGCGGGCGCCGACCTCATGGTCTGGTTCACGGGCCCGACGGCCGAGGGGCTGCAGCGTGCCTACCGCGCGTTCCGCGGCCTGCCCGGGCTCGACGACGTGACCTGGTCGGCCGTCGGGGTGCACCGCGATGCCGAGTTCACGCGCGACCACCTCCCCGCGTTCGCGAAGGGACTGCCGCCGAAGCAGTGGCTCACGGTGTACCCGTTCGTGCGCTCCTACGAGTGGTACCTGCTGCCCGACGACGAACGGCGGCAGCTGTTGCGCGAGCACGGCATGGCCGGCTCGACGTACCCGCAGGTGCAGGCGAACACGGTCGCGAGTTTCGCGCTCGGCGACTACGAGTGGCTGCTCGCGCTCGAGGCCGACGACCCCGTCGACCTCGTCGACCTCATGCGCCACCTGCGCGCGACGGGCGCCCGCCGCCACGTGCGCGAGGAGATCCCGTTCTTCACCGGCCGACGGATCGAGCTCGCCGAGATCTCGGAGGTTCTGCGATGACGGTTCTCGGAGCATCCCCGGCCGCGGCCGACGGTCCGGAGCACGTGACCACCCCTGTGGCGTACGACGCCATCCTGCTCGCCGGCTTCGGCGGTCCGGAGGGGCAGGACGACGTCATCCCGTTCCTGCGCAACGTCACGCGCGGCCGCGGCATCCCCGACGAGCGTCTCGAGGAGGTCGCGCACCACTACCGGCACTTCGGCGGGGTGAGCCCGATCAACGACCAGAACCGGGAGCTCAAGGCCGCGCTCGAGGCCGAGCTCGCCCGGCGCGGGATCGACCTGCCGGTGTACTGGGGCAACCGCAACTGGGATCCGTACCTCGCGGACGCCGTGCAGGCCGCGTACGACGACGGGCACCGCACCCTGCTGACGATCGCCACGAGCGCGTACTCGTCGTTCTCGTCGTGCCGCCAGTACCGCGAAGACATCGCGATCGCGCTCGAGAAGACCGGGCTCGAGGGGAAGCTCGCGATCGACAAGGTGCGTCAGTACTTCGACCACCCGGGCTTCGTCGAGCCGTTCGTCGAGGGTGTCGTCGCCGGGGTGCGTTCGCTCGTCGACGAGGTCGGGGATGCCGGCGCCGTGCGGCTGCTGTTCGCGACGCACTCGATCCCGACGACGGATGCCGAGCGCTCGGGTCCGCGCGATCGTTCGTTCGGGGACGGCGGGGCCTATGCGGCGCAGCACCTCGCGGTGAGCGAGCTCGTGGCGACGCTCGCGGCACGGGAGCTGGGGCTCGAGCGCCTGGGGTGGGAGCTCGTCTACCAGTCGCGCTCGGGTCCGCCGACGCAGCCGTGGCTCGAGCCCGACATCAACGACCGCATCGCCGAGCTCGCCGCCGAGGGCATCCGCGCGGTCGCGGTCGTGCCGGTCGGTTTCCTCTCCGACCACATGGAGGTGCTCTGGGACCTCGACACCGAGGCGAAGGAGTCGGCCGCCGAGGCGGGGCTCGCCTTCGTGCGCGTGCCGACGCCGGGATCGCACCGGCGCTTCGTCGAGGGACTCGTCGACCTCGTGCTCGAGCGCCGCGACGCGGTGCCCGTGACCGAGCGTCCGGCGCTCACCGACCTCGGCCCGTGGTTCGACGTCTGCCGCCCGGGATGCTGCGAGAACATCCGCGCCGGCTTCAAGCCCGCCGCGGCGGGGGTGGCCCCGTGACGCTCAGGCTCGGAACTCGCGGCAGCGCCCTCGCGCTCGCCCAGTCGCGCGCGATCGCCGAGAAGCTCGGCGCCGAGGTGGTCGTCATCGAGTCGGAGGGTGACCGCTCGACGGCCCCGCTGGCCGACCTCGGCGGGGCCGGAGTCTTCGCGGCGGCGCTGCGTGTCGCACTCGCCGACAAGCAGGTGGATGTCGTCGTCCACTCGTACAAAGACCTGCCCACCGCCCCCCACCCGGGCCTCGCGGTCGCCGCGGTGCCCGCCCGGGCCGACGCGCGCGACGCCCTCTGCGCGCGCGAGGGGTGGACGCTCGACACCCTTCCCGAGGGGTCCCGCGTGGGGACGGGTTCGCCCCGGCG
>NZ_JBMRCP010000060.1:0-11798 GCF_057350545.1 Pseudolysinimonas sp.
ACAGCACGAGCACATCCTCCTCGCGCGCGAGCGCCACGAGCTCGCCCGCCTTCTCGCGCTCGTTGTGCTCGTGCAGCGCGACGAGACGCGGCCGGTTCTCGACGCCGAGGCCGCGCAGCAGCTGCACCGTCACACGCGTGTCCTCGCTCGCGACGACAGCGACCCGCTCGAGCGTCTCGACGAGCCGGCGCGACGCGTCGCCGAGGTTGCCGATCGGCGTCGCGCCCAGGATGATCACGTCCCCATTCTCCCGGTCTCGACACGCGCCCGTCGGGCGCTACTCGACCACCGACGGATTCTGCCCGTCCTACGATGGCGAGCATGACCGTCGCCGAACTGCCGGGCTCCCGGCTCGACGACTGGTGGGCCCGCGTGCAGAGCACTCCCGAGGCACGCCGCGCG
This sequence comes from Pseudolysinimonas sp., assembly GCF_057350545.1. Lineage (NCBI taxonomy): Bacteria > Bacillati > Actinomycetota > Actinomycetes > Micrococcales > Microbacteriaceae > Pseudolysinimonas > Pseudolysinimonas sp. The sequence continues at coordinate 403 of NZ_JBMRCP010000060.1, forward strand.
TGGCTGTGGGGCGGCCCGGCGGCGATCACGGTTCTGGCGGGGGCGACGCGACTCATCGGGCTCGGGCATCCCGAGTCGCTCGTCTTCGACGAGACCTATTACGTCAAGGATGCTTACACGATCTCGCAGCTCGGCTACGAGGGGTCGTGGCCCGCCGATGCGAACACGGCGTTCAACGCGGGCGACCCGTCGGGCTTCCAGGAGGCCCCGTCGTTCGTCGCGCACCCGCCGGTGGGCAAGTGGATCATCGCCGCCGGGATGGCTCTGTTCGGCGCCGACTCGTCGTTCGGGTGGCGCTTCTCGGTCGCGGTCACCGGCATCCTGCTCGTCGTGCTGACCATGGCGGTCGCGCACGTGCTCTTCCGGCGTCCGGCGCTCACCGTCATCGCGGGCGGGTTGCTCGCGATCGACGGCAACGCGATCGTTCTGAGCAGGGTCGCGCTGCTCGACACGATGCTCGCGTTCTTCGCGTTGCTCGGCGTCTTCTTCGTACTGCTCGACCGGCGGTGGACGCAACACCGCCTGCGCGACTGGGTCGCCCGCCACGGTCGCACGGGGTGGGGTCCGCTGTTCGCGTGGCGGCCGTGGTTGCTCGCCGCCGCCGTCGCGTTCGGTCTCGCGATCGGCGTCAAGTGGAGCGGCATCTACTTCCTCGCCGCGTTCGGCGTCTACGTCGTCGTCGCCGAACTCGTGATGAGGCGCCAGGCGGGGATCGAGTTCTGGGCGACGGGCGGCCTCCTCAAGCAGGCGCCCGTGACCTTCCTGCTGACGGTCCCGCTTGCGGCCGCCGTCTACGTCTCCACGTGGGCGGGCTGGTTCGCGACCGACGGCGGCTACCACCGGCGATGGATCGAGGGCGGCGGCGAGGCGTGGACGGGCGGACTCGCCTGGGTGCCGACGGCGTTCCAGAACTGGTGGCACTACGAGGTCGCCGTGTACAACTACCACGTCGGCGAGACGACGCCCCACGGCTACCAGTCGAACCCCCTCACGTGGCTCTTCCTCGTGCGGCCCACGTCGATGTACTGGAACGCGCGTCCGGATGGTTTGGTCGAGACGATCCTGGATGTCGCCAACCCGCTCATCTGGTGGGCGTCGACCGCGGCGCTCGTGTTCCTCATCGTGCGGGTCGTGCGGCGCCTGCTCCGCGGCGCGCGCGTGTGGCGGGAGGTGTTCATCCTCGTCGCCCTCGCGGCCGGCTACCTGCCCTGGATGCTCTACCTGCACCGCACGGTGTTCACCTTCTACACGATCGCGTTCGAGCCGTACCTGATCCTCGGTCTCACCGCCGCACTCGGCGCCCTGCTGGGGTCGACGTACCACCGCGAATCGCGGCGGGTGACGGGTCTCGCGGTCGTCGGCGTGTTCCTCGGACTGTGCGTCGTGCTGAGCATCTTCTTCCTGCCGATCTGGACCGGGATGCCGGTGCCGGACTGGTTCTTCCGCGCGCACCTGTGGCTGCCGACCTGGCTCTGAGGATTCGTTATCTCACTCGGGCCGACGGGCGTTAGCATGATGGCACTAACCCCTCACGTCGCCCCGGGTTCCGGCGGAAAATCCGTCATACCCCAGAAACGTGATGCGTCATAGACTCACGCCGGGGGTCACGCACAGAAGGACACCCCGATGACGAGTCGTCGCCGCGCCGCCGCAGGTTTCACCGCGCTCGCCGCCATCACCGCCGCGTTCGTGCTCGGCGGTGTCACCGCCGCCAACGCCGACGTGACGGTCAACCTCGTCGACGGGGGGAGCTACGACTGGAGCCCCACCGGTCTCGTCGTCTCCGGCACGACCGACACCCCGACCGAAGAGGTGCGCGTCGTCGACAACGCCACCGACGACCTCCTCTGCACCGACGCGACCCTGGGCCCGCTCACCTGGGAGTGCTCGGTCTTCCTCGAACCCCGCGCCGCCGGCTACGACCTGCGCGTCGAGCAGGACACGGGCCTGCAGGAGATCGTCACGATCTTCAGCACGCTGCCGCTCCACACCGTCACGGGTCCCGCGAACGTGCCGGCCGGCGGCACCATCAACCTGACGGGCGACAGCGGCTATCCCGGCGCGGCGATCAACGCCGTCGTGACGACGCCGAACGAGCCCGGCCTCGTCTGCAACGCCGTCGTCGGCACCGGAGGCGCGTGGGGGTGCGACATCCCGTTCGATGCGGAGCTGAACCCCGACTCCGACGCGACGGTCACCGTCACCCAGAGCTACGGCTCGGCTCCGTCCCGCGTCGTGAATCACGTCGTGCACGTCGACGGGACGGTCACGATCACCGCGCCCGCCTCGAACGCCGACGTCGACTGGACCGGCACAGCCACGACGATCTCGGGCACCTCGAGCGACCTCGGCGCCACCGTCTCGGTCTTCCGCTCCGAAGGCGGCTCGCCCGACCCCGTCCCGGGGTGCCAGACCCTGGCCGTGCAGCCGAACGGCTCCTGGTCGTGCACGGCGGTGTTCGACGTCGGCATCTGGGATGTCTACGTGCAGCAGGGCATCTCGAACGCCTCGATCAGCGACTACACCGTGCGCATCCCGGCGCCGGCGATCAGCAACCCCGACCCCTTCTACTCCGCGATCGACTCGACCGCGACGTTCTACGGCACGACGACCTACCAGGGCACCCCGGCCAGCTACGTGCAGGTCTACTTCCCGACGCCCGGCGCGCTGTGCGCCGACAGCACGATCACCTGGGACGCCGGCACCCAGACGGGTGCGTGGTCGTGCGCCATCGACATCGCCGATGCCGATCCTCCGTTCACCGACGGTGACACGTACACCTACACCGTGCGTCAAGAGGACTCCGGCGCCGCACCCTTCCGCACGGCGTCGCACACCTTCGTCGTCGGCATCGCCCCTCCTCCCGCGATGGACTGCGCGTTCGTCCCCGCAGGCGTGAACATCTCGAGCCCCGGTGTGGTCGACAAAGTCATCTACCGACTCACGCCCTACACCGGCAGCGGCAGCGGGGGTGGCTCGAGCTCCGGCGGAAGCGGCGAGGGCGAAGGCTACGAGGTCGGGCCGCAGGGCTACTGCAACGGCGACCCCGGCTACCAGGACCCGTCGGTGACCAGCTGGAACGACGACCTCGTGCAGGACTGCAACACCGGCAGCTGCGTGCTCTCGGGCCTCGCCGCCGGCATCTACGAGGTGTACTTCGGAGCCGGAGCGAGTCCTTCGCAGACGTACGACTACCTCTTCCGCGTCCCCGAGACCCCCACCATGACGGGCGTGGTGAGCACCGCGAACTCCGTCGTGGTGCGCGGCAACGCCACCGCCGGAGATGCTCTCAGGGTCGTGCGCTCGAACGGCACGAGTCTGTGCACGACGACGGTCACCGGTGCCGGCACGTGGGCGTGCCAGTTCCCGAAGTCGTCGGCGGCCTCGGCGCGAGTGATCGCGACCGATCCGCAGTCCGGCGGGCTCTCCGCCTACTCAGCAGCGCGCAGCATCCCGATCTTCGTGGCCCCGGCTACGCCGAGCGCGGATCCACCTCTCACACTCGTCAGCTGGTTCCTCGAGTTCGGAGGCGACCTCATGGACCTCAGGCCGGGCGACTCCTTCACGCTCAACGTCTCCGGGATGCCGGAGGGCACCGAGATCGAGGTGTGGATGCATTCGACGCCGCGTCTGCTCGGCACGGCGAGCGGCACGGGGCTGCCGATGACGCTCGAGCTCACCGTGCCCGAGGACATCGAGAACGGCCCGCACGAGATCGAGATGATCGGTGTGACGCCGCTCGGCACGCAGTACTTCTTCACGAGCGACGCGATGGTCACCGGAGGTGTCGGCCCCGACACGGTCGTCGATGAGCAGCCTGTCGGCGAGGACGAGAGCGGCTCCGGTGGACCGGTCGACCGCACCGACGCCGCGGCGCCGAGTGCCCTGAGCGAGTCGATCCCGCCGCTCGAGCGCATCGTCGCGAACCCGGTCACGGTCGCGATCGCCGGCGGGCTCGCGCTCGCGCTGCTCTTCCTCGTCGCGCTGCCGACCGAACTGCTCAACTCGTCGCTGTCGTCGAACACCTCGCGGCTCGGTCGCGTGTACGGCTCGATCGACGGGGCGATGTCGAAGGCGCAGGACTGGTTCATCAAGGTGACACGTTCGCGCGCCCTCGCGGCGGGACTCATCACGGTCATCGTCGCGATCGTGTACGGGTTCATCGACCCCGGCTTCGGGTTCGATGTCGTATCGCTGCGACTCGTGCTGTCGCTCGCGCTCGCGTTCTTCATCCTCAGCTACGGGGCGTCGTGGCTCAGCGGCTTCGTCATCCGTCGCCTGTGGGGCACGTCGGCCGTCATCGCGATCCAGCCGTCGATCATCCTGTTCGCGATCGTCGGCGTGGTCGTCGCACGCATCCTCGACTTCTCCCCCGGCTTCCTCATCGGCATCGCGATCGGCCTCGAGCTGATCCAGGCGAGCCGACGGGTGTCGGCACGTGCGGTGCTCGTGCAGTTCCTGTTCGTCGTCGGGTTGGCGCTTGCGGCATGGGTCGCCTACTCGCTGTTCACCCCGGGCGACGACTTCGCCGGGATGCTGGTCGAGGACACCCTCGTCGCGGTCACCGCGGAGGGTCTCACGGGTGCGCTCATCGCCGTCTTCCCGCTGCAGTTCATGGACGGTCGCGAGCTCTGGCTCGACTCGAAGCGACTCTGGGTGGGCGCGTTCCTGCTCGTCGCCGTGCCGTTCTCGCTGCTCGTGCTGCCGACGGCGGTGGAAGGCACCGAGGTGGGCGACTACGGCATCTGGCTGCTCGTCTTCGCGGTCTTCGGGCTCATCTCCGTCGCCATCTGGCTCGTCTTCGCACGTGCGGCGAAACGCGAGGAGGAGCGCGTCGCGGCGGAGGAGTCGGTCGACGCGTAGCACGGCGCAACACGGCGTCGCACGGCGTTAACCTCGAAGGATGGCTGACAGAGACCGCACCTCCGATAGAGACTGGGGCTTCAAGACGCGCGCGATCCACGCCGGCAACATCCCGGACGCGGTGAGCGGAGCGCGGGCTCTGCCGATCTACCAGACGAGCGCCTTCGTCTTCGACGACACGGCGGATGCCGCGGCCCGGTTCGCGCTGCAGAAGTACGGCAACATCTACAGCCGCCTCGCGAATCCGACCGTCGCCTCGTTCGAGGAGCGCGTCGCCTCCCTCGAAGGCGGCCTCGGAGCCGTCGCCACGTCGTCGGGCCTCGGGGCGGAGTTCATCACGTTCGCGTCGCTCGCGGGCGCGGGTGATCACATCGTCTCCGCCGCGTCGCTCTACGGCGGCACCGTCACCCAACTCGACGTGACGCTGCGTCGCTTCGGCGTCGACACGACGTTCGTCGCGGGCACGAACCCCGACGACTACGCCGCCGCGATCACCGACAAGACGAAGCTCATCTTCGTCGAGTCGGTCACCAACCCGTCCGGCGACATCGCCGACCTCGAGGGCCTCGCCGACGTCGCGCACGCGCACCACCTGCCCCTCATCGTCGACTCGACCGTCGCGACCCCCTACCTCAACCGTCCGATCGAGTGGGGGGCGGATGTCGTCATCCACTCCGCCACGAAGTTCCTCGGCGGCCACGGCACGACCCTCGGCGGCGTCGTCGTCGAGTCGGGCCGCTTCCACTGGGCGAACGAGCGCTTCCCGCTCTTCGACACCGACGTGCCGCACTACGGCGGACTCAACTGGCACGGCAACTTCGGCGAGTACGCGTTCCTCACCCGCCTGCGCGCCGAGCAGCTGCGCGACATCGGCCCGTCGCTCGCTCCGCACTCCGCCTGGCTGCTCGCGCAGGGCGTCGAGACCCTCCCCTACCGGATGCAGGCGCACGTCGACAACGCCCGCGCGGTCGCCGAGTGGCTCGACGCCGACGATCGCATCGAGTTCGTCAACTGGGCCGGACTCCCCGGCCACCCGCACTTCGAACGCGCGAAGAAGTATCTGCCGAAGGGTCCGGGCTCGGTGTTCTCGTTCGGGGTCAAGGGTGGACGCCCCGCCGGCCAGACGTTCATCGAGAGCGTCAACCTCGCCTCGCATCTCGCCAACATCGGCGACGCGAAGACCCTCGTCATCCACCCCGGCTCGACGACGCACGCGCAGCTCACCGAGCAACAGCTCGTGGATGCCGGCGTGCAGCCCGGTCTCGTGCGCATCAGCGTCGGCATCGAGGATGTCGACGACATCATCTACGACCTCGACCAAGCGCTCGCCGCCGCGGTGAGGGGAGACTAGGACCATGTCGATCGCGACCCCCGACCTCGAGACGGTCACCCTCTCGAACGGACTCACGTGTGAGCTGCCCGCCACGTCGCGCCTCGCGCAGCTGCTGCGCAGCAAGCGCACCTGGGTGGGGCCGTCGGCGCAGGAGCGACTGCGCATCCTGCGGAACGCGAAGACCATCGCGATCGTCGGTGCCTCGCCGAACCCCGCGCGCTCGTCGTATTTCGTCGCCACCTACCTGCTGCAGTCGAGCGACTACGACGTGTACTTCGTCAACCCGAACGCCGACGAGATCCTCGGCCACCCGGTCTACAAGTCGCTCGCCGACCTCCCGGTCGTGCCCGACATCGTCGACGTGTTCCGCAAGGCGAGCGACATCCCGCAGGTCATCGACGAGGTGCTCGCGATCGGCGCGAAAACCGTCTGGGTGCAGCTCGGCATCTGGAACGAGGAGGCCGCGCGCTACGGCGAGGAGAAGGGCCTCACCGTCGTGATGGACCGCTGCCTCAAGGTCGAGCACGCCCGCTTCCACGGCGGCCTGCACCTCCTCGGCTTCGACACCGGGCAGATCACCTCCCGCAAGGCCCTGCGCTGACCCCTTCGGTGGTCGAGTAGCGGCCACAGGCCGCGCCACCTCGGTGGTCGAGTAGCGGCCACAGGCCGCGCCACCTCGGTGGTCGAGTAGCGGCCACAGGCCGCGCCACCTCGGTGGTCGAGTAGCGGCCACGGCCGCGTGTCGAGACCCCGCGTGTGACGGTCTGTGACCGCTCGTGACGGCGGGTTTCGACTCGCCGTGACGACTCGGGATGCCGCAGCTAGCGTCATCCGCATGCCTGGCCCCGTACTCCCCTCGCCGCTCGTCTCCGCCCAGTGGCTCGCCGACCACCTCGGCGCCGACGAGCTCGTCGTCGTGGATGCCTCCGTGGTGTCGTACACGCAGCCGAACGGCACGCCGGCATCGCTGAGCGGGCACGAGCAGTACATCGCGGAGGGTCACGTTCCCGGTGCCGTGTTCGCCGACCTCATCGAGGAGTTCTCTGATCCCGAGGGCCGTCATCCGTTCACACGCCCCGACGCCGCCCGGTTCGCGGCGGCGCCCGGCGCGCTCGGCATCGGTCCCGACACCACCGTGGTCGTCTACGACACGGCCCTCGGTCAGTGGGCGTCGCGATTCTGGTGGCTGCTCCGCGCCTTCGGCCACGACGCCGCGGCGGTGCTCGACGGCGGTCTCACCGCGTGGCGCGCCACCGACCGGCCCGTGGAACGCGGTCACGTCGAACCGTCACCCGCCGTCTTCGTGGCGGTGGAGCGCGCCGACGCCTGGGTCGACAAGTCGGAGGTCGAGCGCGTCGTCGACGGCGACCTCGACGCGGCGCTCGTCTGCTCGATCCCGCCGAAGGAGTTCACCGGTGAGGTCGCCTCGCCCCGACGTCGGCAGGGAGTCATCCCCGGGTCACGGTCGCTCCCCGCCGCCCGCCTCGTCGGTCGGGAGACGCGCACGGCGCTCCCCGATGCCGAGCTACGGGCGCTGTTCGCACCCATCCTCGACGCGCCGCGCATCGTGACGTACTGCCACGGCGGCATCGCGGCTGCGGCCGCGGCACTCCAGCTCGTGCGACTCGGCGAGACGGAGGTGGCCGTCTACGACGGGTCGCTCGCCGAGTGGTCGGCCGACCCGGACGCCCCGCTCGTCAGCGCGACGGCGGGAGCCCTCTCGAGGTGAGGAGCGCCCGCGCACCGCGCGGACGCGTCTCGAAACCCGTGGGTTGAGGAGCGCCCGCGCACCGCGCGGACGCGTCTCGAAACCAGGTGCTCGAACGTCGGATTTCGAGACGCGTCGCGCTACCGCGCGGCGCTCCTCAACCGCGGTGGGTGGCTCAGGCGATCTCGTTGAGAAGGCCGTTGTCGATCACGGAGTCGATGCCTTCGCCCGAGGTGACGACGTTCTCGTTGCCGTCGACCACGACCGACCCGATCGCGCCGTTCGCGAGCACGGTGTTGCCTTCGCCGCGGATGCGGAGGCCGCGGATCGTCTCGACCGAGATGTCGTTGCCCTGACCGTTGATCTCGACCGAGCCCAGCTCACCGCCGAGGAGGTCGGCGCGATCACCGCGGATGACGAGCGTCGCGATCGACGTGAACGTCAGATCGATGCCGGTGCCCTCGAGCGTCACCGAGCCGCACTCGCCGAGCACGTAGTTGCCCGGACGGTTGATCAGCAGATCGTCGCAGTCGTACTCCGGCTCGGGCTCCGGCGGAGGAGTCGACGCCGTCGGTTCCGGCGTCGACGTCACCGAGGGCTCGGGCACGGCATCCGGACCGTCGGCGAGGAAGCTGCTCGTGCATCCCGTGAGCACGAGGGCCGCGACGGCGAGGCCCGCGAGCGCGGGGACGGTCTGCGGACGTTTCATGCCCCGAGCCTAGCGGCGAGCATCACGGCGTCGGTGAGCGGAAGCTCGCACACGAAGTGCTCGCAGAGGTAGGCGGTGTCGGCGCCGGACCGGACGGTGCGGGCGGAGAAGAGCTCGAACCCGTCGTTCGTGAACGCCGCCGCCTGCTCCTCGGTCACGAGCGCGAGCACGCGGGACGGCCCACCCCACCGCCGGGCGACGTCGGCGACCGCGCCGCTACCCGGTCCGACGACGACGAGCTGGGCCACCGGCCGAGCGATCCTCGTCGCGACGGCGAGCGCACCGCCGAACGAGATCGGCTGGGCGAGCGCCTGCGGAACGGCGGGCAGGATGGCGGCCTGCGCGAGTGCGCGGTGGGCGTCGTCGCCGGTGAGAGCCGCGAGCAGCAGGGCGGCGTCGGCGACGAGGGCGCGCCCCGACGGCGTCGCACCGTCGGAGAGTTCCGGTGGCAGGGTGAGCCCACGGGCCGCGAGCACCGCGTCGCCCCCGCCCGGCACCGCGACACCGACGGCGGGGTCGGCGCACGCCTCGAGGAGTCCTCGCGCGACGACCGCATACTCGGGCGCACCCGACGCGAGTGCGAGCCGCAGGAGTCCCCCGGCGAGACCGCCGTAGTCCTCGAGAGTCGCCGCGGCATCCGAAAGACGTCCGTCGAGCGACGACCGGCGCAGCGGCGCGACCGACCCATGCGAGGCGAGCACGGCATCCGCCACGTCTCGCGCGGCCTCGATCCAGTCGCGCCGGGCGAACCGCACGCCCGCATCGGCCAGCGCTCCGATCGCGAGGCCGTTGAGCCCGGCGAGCACCTTGCCGTCGAGCGGCGGAGGCGGCTGGGCGGCGCGGGCCGCCGCATCCAGGGCGTAGTAACCGCCCTCGACCCGCACGCCGTCGACCTCGCTCTCGCTGTCCTGCCCCGACGCGAAGCCCCCGGGCACCCGCAGCACGTCGAGCAGGAACGACGCGATCCCGGTCGTCGTCGCCTCGTCGCCGACCGCCGCGTACGCCGCGAGCAGCTGCGCGTTGTCGCTCAGCATGCGCTCGTAGTGCGGCTCACTCCAGTCGCGGTGCACGGCGTAGCGGAAGAAGCCGCCCTCGATCGGATCCCGCAGCGGGGATGCCGCCATCGCTGCGAGGGTGCGCTCGGCGAGTGCGCGGGCGGCCGGCATCCCCGAAGGCCCCGGCAGCCCCGCCTCGAGCAGGAAGGTCAGTACGGGCGTGACAGGGAACTTCGGGGCACCGCCGAAGCCGCCGTGCTCGCCGTCCTCCACCTTCTCGAGCGCGCTCACGGCGGCCCCGAGCTCGCCGGTCCCCCAGCCGAAGCCCTCCGGAGACGGACGCTCGGCGGTGAGCGCGGCGACGACCGCCGACGCCGTCTCGTCGACCTCCGCGCGCCGCGCGCCCCACGCCTCGGTGATCGCGTCGAGCACCTCGCGGAAGGCGGGCATCCCCTGCACCGGTCGCGGCGGGAAGTAGGTGCCCGCGTAGAACGTCGCGCCCTGAGGTGTCGCGAAGGCGGTCAGCGGCCAGCCGAGCGACGGGGTGAAGGCACTCGCGGCGGCGAGGTAGGCGGCGTCGACGTCGGGATGCTCCTCGCGATCGACCTTGATCGCGACGAAGCCCTCGGCGAGCTGCGCCGCGATCTCCGGATCGGAGAAGCTCTCGCGCGCCATGACGTGGCACCAGTGGCAGGTCGCGTAGCCGATCGAGATCATCACCGGAACGTCGCGACGCGCGGCCTCGGCGAAGGCCTCCTCGCTCCACGGCCACCAGTCCACCGGGTTGCCCGCATGCGAGCGCAGGTAGGGACTCGTGGAGTCGGCGAGCCGCTCAGCCATAGGCTCAACCCTATGTCGGCGCTGCACGTGACCTACCTGGGCGGTCCGACCGTCCTCCTCGAGTACGCCGGGTTGACGATCCTCACCGACCCGACCTTCGACGAGCCGCGCGTGTATCCCGACCCGGACCCCGAGGGGACGTCGCTCGAGAAGACGCGCGGGCCGGCGCTCGAGGTGGCGGCGCTCCCGCCCGTGCACCTGATCCTGCTGAGCCACCACGAGCACGAAGACAACCTCGACCACGCCGGTCTCGACCTCGTGCGGTCGGGGGTCCCGACGCTCACGACGCCGGCCGCCGCCGCGGACCTCGCACTGCCGCACGTGCGCGGGCTCGACCCCTGGGAGTCGACCGCGCGTCGCGGCTTCTCGGTCACGGCCGTGCCCGCCTCGCACGGTCCGGGCGACGTCGTGGGACCCGTCACGGGTTTCGTGCTCGAGGCCCCCGGCGAGCCCACTCTCTACGTCAGCGGCGACAACTCGGAGCTCGACGACGTCGAGCAGATCGCGGCCCGGTTCGCGCCCGTCGACGTCGCCGTGCTGTTCGCGGGCGCGGCAAGGGTTCCCGCCATCGACGCGGCACTCACCCTCACCTCCGCGGACGCCGCCGAGGCCGCCCGGAGGCTCGGCGCACGCGTCGTCGTCGGGGTGCACTGCGAGGACTGGCGGCACTTCAGCGAGACCCGCGCCGACCTCGAGGCGGCGTTCACCGCCGCCGGGATCGCCGATCTGCTGGTGGCGACCCCGCGCGGTGCGCGAGTCTCGCTGATCGAGTAGCCGCGCAGCGCGACACCCGCGCCGATCGAGTTGCCGCGCAGCGGCGTGTCGAGACCCCTGTCCTCGCTGGTCGAGTAGCCGCGCAGCGGCGTGTCGAGACCCCTGTCCTCGCTGGTCGAGTAGCCGCGCAGCGGCGTGTCGAGACCCCTGTCCTCGCTGGTCGAGTAGCCGCGC